>NZ_JBFUFU010000011.1:0-222213 GCF_056403275.1 Mycobacterium sp. P2_H7
TCGAATTTCGCGGCGTCGATGCGGGGCAGCCGGATCCGGTAGGTGGTGTAGTTGTCTTCGACGGTCTTGCTGAATTCCGGTCCCCGTTCGGGGCGGGAAGGCTGTTCGGGTTTCGGTGCCAGACTGATCGCTTTGATCAGTTGGGTGACGGTCGCGGATTCGGCGACTTCGGCGTAGTGCTCATCGGAGCCGTCGGCGCCGCGTTCGGCGATGACCCCGACCTGATCCAGTGACAGCCGGCCGTCTCGTAACCCGTCGGTGCAGCGGGGCAGCTCGTCGAGTCGGCGGGCGATGGCGACCATGGTCTCGGCGTTGCGGGTGGAGACACCGGTTTTCCAGGCCACCAGTGCCGGTACCGATTTGGCGCCGGTCATACCGGCCAGGTCTTCACGCTCCAGCTGGGCGACGATCGCCACGATCTTGCCGTCGATCGCATTGCGCTGCCCGCACAACTCGCTGAGCTCGCCGAACAGCACCTCTAGACGCTCCTTGGGAGCCAAAGATGCTGTCGCGGTGGACATCAAACCATCCTCGCAGAGGCCACCGACAAGTACCGGCTACGGAAGCACCCGCACCGGGACGTTGCTCCAGCCCGCCACGTTCTGCATGTTGACCCGTTTACAGCCGTCCCAATCGACCTCGTAGCGCGGCATGAAATCGAGCATCCGGTCGAGCGCCACCACACTCTCCATCCGGGCCAGCGCCGCCCCCAGACAACTGTGGATGCCGTACCCGAACCCCAGGTTTTGGGCCTGGGTGCGGTCCCGCTCGATGTCGAAGCGGTCCGGATCCGTCCATGCTGCGGGATCGCGATTGGCCGAGCCGCCCAACAGGAACACCGGCTTGCCGGCCGGGATCGTCACACCATGGAGCGTCACGTCACGCATGGCCCTGCGCACGTTGTACTGCGCCGGTGCCTCCAGCCGCAACAGCTCCTCCACGGCCAGCGGAGTCTTGCTCCGGTCGTCGAGCAGCAGGCGCCACTGATCCGGGTTCTGCGCGAACACGACGGCGGCGTTGCCGAGCAGTTTGGTGACCGTCTCGGCGCCGGCGCCACCCAAAAGCATGGCAAATTCGGTGATTTCGAGGTCGGTCAGCGACTCCATGGCGCCGTCCCCGCGTTCGATTTCGGCCGCGATCAGCGTGCTCAGCAGGTCGTCGCCGAGCTCACCGCGGCGCTTCTTGACCAGCTTGTAGTAGTACACCGCCATGTCCACGCCGGCCTTCTGCCCGGTCTCACCCATGTCGACCTGACCGGGATCCCGGTGCAGGAGATCGTCGATCCAGATCCGGACCCGCTGACGGTCCGGCTCGGGAACGCCCTGCATGATGGTCATCACGTCGACGGGGAACCGCGCGGAAAAGTCCTGCACGAAATCGAAGCCGGCGCCGTCGACATCAGCGAGATGCCGGTCGATCGATGAGCACACCAAGGCCCGCCGGGCCTCGATCGCTCGTGGGGTGAACACCTTGTTGAGTAGGCTGCGCATCCGGCGGTGTGCGGGTGGGTCCATCGCGATGATCGACCCGTGTTCGGTCACCTCGTCTTTGCGGACCTGCGAAAGGTCGACACCGTATGCGGACGAATAGGTTTCGTAGTCCTTGAACGCCGCGGCGACGTCCTCGTGGCGGGACAACGCATAGAAGTCGTACCGGTCGCTGTAGTAGACCGGAGTCTCGTCCCGCATCCGGCGATAGGTGCCATAGGGATTGGCGAAGAAATCGTCGGAGAACGGATCGAACTCGAGTTTGGGTGGGGTCACCGCGGTCATCGCCCCGTACGCCTCAGATCTGGGCCAGCGCCGGCGGTTGCACGGCGGTGGGATCGGGATTGGCCAGCGGCAGGCCCATGAACCGGCGCGCGTTGTCACCCATGAAGTCATAGGTGCGCCGGACGTCCATACCCTCGGCGTACTTCCAGAAGCCGTTGGGTTCGGCCAGGCCCTCGGGGTGCGGGTAGTCCGAGCCGAACATCACCTTGTCCCAGCCGACGGTGTTGACGACGTCGGAGACGCAGCCCTCCCAGAACGGGCTGACCCAGATGTTGCGGCGAAACACCTCGTGCGGATGCTCCGGGAAATTCTGCGGCATCTTCTTCTGAAGATCTTCGAAGTCGTTGAACAGTGGGAAGATCCACCCGCTACCATTCTCCACACTGGCCACCCGGAGCTTCGGGAAGCGGGTCAGCGTGCCGTGGCAGATCAGGGCCGTGATCATGTCGGCGATCTCGCGGTGTCCCAGCACCATCCACCGAAAAGCGCTCTGTGCCATGAAGTTTTGCGTGTACGGCGGCTCCCACTTGCCGACGTAATCGTCCAGCGGTGGATAGCTGGCGTGCAACACGATGGGCAACCCGGCTGCCTCCACATCGCGCCAGAACGGGTCGAACTCGGGCAGCGCGGGGGAACGCCAGCCGTGCAGG
Source organism: Mycobacterium sp. P2_H7 (assembly GCF_056403275.1). Lineage (NCBI taxonomy): Bacteria > Bacillati > Actinomycetota > Actinomycetes > Mycobacteriales > Mycobacteriaceae > Mycobacterium > Mycobacterium sp. P2_H7. The sequence continues at coordinate 2,423 of NZ_JBFUFU010000011.1, forward strand.
CCGTTGACCGGGCCCGGCTTGATCAGGGCGACGCGGGCGCCGCGTTCCAGCAGCCAGGCCACTTCGCGTTGGGCCGCATCGACTTCGGAGAGATTGATGATGGGTGTGGTGAACACCCGGTTCTCGTGGTTGAAGCCCCAGTGCTCATAGATCCACTCGTTGAGGGCGTGCACGATGGCCAGCGTCAGCTGCGGGTCATCGGCGCTGGAATGCTCCACCAGGCTGCCCAGGGTGGGGTAGTTCAACGCCTCGGAGACGCCCTGGCGGTCGAGCTCCTTCACCCGATCGGCGGGATTACGCGTGGCCTCGGGTGCGTCGATGGCCCGGCCCTGCATCTCGCGCAGCGTCTGGCCTTCGGTGTTCTCGCCGGCGAAGAACTTCTCGTGCGCGCCGGGTGCGGCCACCCGCTCGAAGGTCGGGTTCGGGATGAAGTCGGTGACCCGATTGTTGATCACGATGCGGGTCTGCTTGCCGAACTGCCCGTACTGGACGGCCCGGCTGTACTTCTCGGGGAGGAACTTCGTCAGCGCATCGCCGGTCTCGTACATGTGCTGGTCGGCATCGAAGATCGGTGCATCCCGGAACTGTTCGGTCATGTGTCAAGCTGCCTCTCGCGCAATGAGTATCACAAACTCAGGACGGTGGCCCCGGCGGTGCCGGGGGCCCCGTAGAGCTGGGCGAAACCGACCTTCGGATTGCCGGGCACCTGGCGGTCACCGGCCTCGCCGCGCAACTGGCGTACCAACTCGTGGATCTGCCGCAGCCCGGACGCGCCGATCGGTTCGCCGTTGGCGATCAGCCCGCCGTCGGTGTTGACCGGCAGCGATCCGCCGATTTCCGTTGCCCCGTCGGCGAGGAGCTTCTCCTGATCGCCGTCGGCGCAGAAGCCGCATTCGGCCATATGGATGATCTCGGCTCCGGCATCGGTGTCCTGCAGCTGCACCACATCGACGTCTTCGGGTGCCACACCGGACTTCTCGAACGCGGCGCGGGCGGCGTAGACGGTTGGCGCCACATCCTCCTCGACGGGCGCGCACGTGGTGTTGACCTCATAGGCGCCGTAGCGCCGGGTCCGGATCTCTACCGCCTTCAGGTACACCGGCTTGGCGGTGTAACGGTGCGCAATGTCGGCGCGGCACATGACGACTGCGGCGGCGCCCTCGTCGGGAGCGCAGAACATGTACTGGGTCAACGGGTAGTTCAGCATCGCCGAGTTGAGGATGTCGTCTTCGTCGATCGGCTTGCGGCGGAACGCATTCGGATTCAGGGAGCCGTTCCGCAGGTTCTTGTTGGCCACTTTGGCCAGGGTGCGCGCCGAGATGTTGTGGTCATGCAGGTAGCGGTTGGCCTTCATACCGAAGAACTGCGTCGTGAGGTACTGGCCGTTCTCGGCGTACCAGCTGGGCATGCCGACCAGCGCGGGATCCTCGGTGAACGCGCCGCGCGGGTGCTTGTCCAGCCCGACGGCGATGCCGATGTCGTAGTCGCCGAGGCGGATCCCGTCGGCGCAGACCTTGGCTGCTGACGCGGCGGTGGCGCAGGCGTTGAAGACGTTGGTGAAGGGAATGCCCGACAGTCCGACCATGCCGACGATGGCGTCGGGGTTGGCGACGGTCCAGCTGCCGCCGGTAGCCGCGCCGATGTCCTTCCACTCCACACCGGCGTCGTCGACGGCTGCGAACATCGCGTCCACGCCCATCTCCATCGCGGACTTGCCCTCGAACCGGCCGAACGGGTGCAGCCCGACACCGATGATCGCTACGTCGTTCATGATGCTCCCAGGGGCTTGAAGGCGAAGGTGATCAGGTCGTCACCCTCATCGTCGGTGGCGAACGGCAGCATGGTCAGCTCGACCGGCATCCCGAATTGCAGCTTCGTCGGGTCGTTCTCGGTCAGCCGGCCCTCGACACGGATCGTGTCACCGAGCTGCACCAGCCCCACCCCGAAGGGCACGAAGTCCTTACCGACGGGACCCTTGTACGGCGGCCCGGGTGGGAAGCCCTGGGTGGTCCAGGCGACCAGGGTGCCGCGGCGGGGGAGTTGCTCGTCGGTCATCGCGTCGCTACTGCATTTGGGGCAGCGGCGCTGGATGGGAAAGGTGGTCGCCGAGCATGTGCCGCAACGGCTGCCGATCAGCGCCGGATCCGCTGCGGGCCATGTCGAGATCTCCGGTGCCAGTGCTTTCTGCATGGGCGCCTCCTGCCGGATCGATGAACTGCACAAGCCAACTGTAATTCTTACAGTATCGTACGTCGGGTTGGGTCTACGAGTGGAGGTTGCGGTGAGCGAGCTGGTCGCGGAGCAGGTCACGAGCGTGGAGGTCGGCCGCCGCGCCGCGGGCCGCGCCGAGAAGCGCATGCTGATCGACGGGCAGCTGGTCACCGCCGCGTCCGGCACCGAATTCGACAATGTCAGCCCGGCCACCGGCCTGGTGCTGGGTACCACGTCGGCCGCGGGCGCCGAGGATATGGATGCCGCGATCGCCGCCGCCCGGCGCGCCTTCGACGACGGCGACTGGGCGGTCAACCGTGCCCTGCGGCAGCGCACACTGTTGCAGCTGCAAGACGCCATCGAGGCCGAAAAAGAAGATCTGCGTGAGGAATTGATCGCCGAGGTCGGGTGCCCGGCGATGACGACACAGAACGCCCAGTTGGACTGGCCGCTGACCGACGCGCTGTGCTACCCGGCCCGGCTCATCGACGAATTCGAATGGGAACGCACCCTGGACGGCGGCGGCCTGTTCGGCGAGCGTAATGCCCGCACGGTCGTCAAGGAGGCCGTCGGGGTCGTCGCGGCCATCACGCCGTCCAACTTCCCCGTCGAGGTGATCCTGAACAAGATCGGTCCGGCGCTGGCGGCCGGGAACACCGTGCTGCTCAAACCGGACCCGAACACCCCGTGGAACGCCACCCGGTTGGGCCGGCTGATCGCCGAGCACACCGACATCCCACCCGGCGTGATCAATGTGGTGCCCACCCCGTCCAACGAGGTCGCGGGTCTGCTCGGCACCGATCCACGCGTCGACATGGTGTCGTTCACCGGTTCCACCGCGGTGGGCCGGCACCTGATGCGGGTCGGCGCGGACACGATGAAGCGCACCTTCCTGGAGCTCGGCGGCAAGTCGGCGATGATCGTGCTGGATGACGCCAACCCGGCGCACATCATTCCCAGCGCCATCGGCGCCTGCGTGCACGCAGGCCAGGCCTGCGCCGCGAACACCCGGATGCTGGTACACCGCAGCCTGTTCGACGAGGCCGTGGCCAACGTGACGATGGCTTTCGGTGGGGTGCCGGTCGGTGATCCCGTGCTGCCGACCACGTTGGTGGGCCCGCTGATCAGCGCAGCGCAGAAGCAGCGCGTGCTCGACGCCATCGACGGGGCGCGGCGCGATGGGGCCGACATCGTGGTGGGCGGTGGTGTGCCGGCAGGCTTACCGGAACACCTGACGGGCGGGCACTTCGTCGCGCCCACCGTCATCGTGGGGGCCGATCCGGCCTCCGCCATCGCGCAGGACGAGGTGTTCGGTCCGGTGCTCGTTCTCATCCCGTTCGACGACGACGACGAGGCGGTACGGCTGGCCAACGACAGCGCCTTCGGCCTCGCGGGCGCGGTGCTGTCCAAGTCCGCCGACCGGGCGATGGGCGTGGCCCGGCGGATCCGGACCGGCGCGATCGGTGTCAACGGCGGCATGTACTACGGCGCCGACGCACCGTTCGGTGGATTCAAGAACAGCGGCGTCGGGCGGCAGTGCGGCATCGAAGGATTCGCGCAGTACACCGAGACCAAGACCATCGGGTGGCGCCGGCCGCGTTCCTGAAACCGGTTATGCGACAAGGGCTCCGGCACGGTCCAGGATGCAGCCCAGGACATACTCGAAGTTGATGTCGTCGGCGACGCCCAGGCGGTGCCCCTGCCCGGTCGCCTCGGCGATGTAGGGCGTGGTCGCGGCGTCGATGAGCGCCCGCTGCCCTTCGCCTCGTGGTTCGATGCCGGGCATCTTGTCCTGCAGTCGTTCCATGATCACCGTGGCGCGCACATGTGTGGCGATGGCCGAATAGGTGTCGAAGGCCTGGGTGGGCGTCAGCCCGGCCCGCACCAGCGCAGCGACGGGCGGTTCCAGTTTGCGGATGGCACCCTGCACGGCCTGGCGGCTGTAGGACCCCCGGATCAGTATCAGGTCACACAGGATCGGGCTGGCCAGGAACATCTTTCGCATGGTGCGCGCGTGGTGGGCCAGGGATTCGCGCCAGTTGTCGGCGTCGATGGTGGTGGCGGTGAAGTCGTAGGAATCCAGCGCACGGTCGGTCATCGCGTCGAGCAGATCGTCCTTACGGCGGAAATACCAGTAGATGCTGGTGACACCCACATCGAGGTGGCGGGCCAGTTGCGGCATGCTCAGGTGATCGATGGAGACCTGCTCGGCCACCTCGAACGCGCCGTTGAGGATTTCTTCGACGTTGATCGACCCGCGCTCGCGGCGCTTGCGTTTGGACGCGGGCCGGGTCATGTCAGCTGACCGGGTTGAAGGTGACGGGGATGGCTGTGGGGGAGCGGAACGGCTGACCGAAGATGTGGGGATCGCTGCTGGTGTCGAGTTCGATCTCGGTCACGCGGTCGAGCAGGCATTCCATCGCCACCCGGGTCTCCATGCGGGCCAGGTGCAGGCCCAGGCAGGTGTGTTCGCCCGCGGCAAAGGTGATGTGGGGTACGCGCTTGCGGAAGATGTCGAACTCTTCGGGCCGCTCCCAACGGGTTTCGTCGCGGTTGGCCGATCCGATGCACACGTCGATCACCGCGCCGGCGGGCAGCGCCACACCGTCGAGCTCGGTCTCGACATTGGCCGAACGCTGCACGGTGGTCAGCGGGGTCTCGAAGCGCAATGCTTCTTCGATGGCTTGTCCCAGCAGTTCCCGGTCGGCCTGTACCGCCGCGAACTGCTCGGGGTGGGTGAGCAGCAGGTACAGCAGATTGCCCGAGGACCGGTAGGTGGTCTCCAGCCCGGCGGGCAGCAACAGTCGCAGGAACGAGTAGATGGCCTCGTCGGTGAGTTTCTCCCCGGCCACCTCGGCGGTCACCAGGTCGCCGATGATGTCATCGGTGGGCGCGGAACGGCGCAACTCGATCTGGTTGAGGAAGTAGTCCTTCAGTGCCGCGGAGGCCTCGAACGCGCGCTTGTATTTGACTGTGTAGCTGATCAATTCGACGGCACGTTGGCGGAACCAGGCCAGGTCCTCCTCGGGCAGGCCGAGCAGCTTCGAGATGACCCGGGTGGGGAATTCGAACGTGAAGTCGCGGACCAGATCCGCGCGCCCCGTCTCGAGGAACTCGTCGATCAGTGCCTCACAGATGGGCCGCACGATCTCGGGTTCCCAACGGGCCAAGGACTTGGTCTTGAACGCGGTGGTCACGAGATTGCGATGATCTCGGTGCGGCTTGCCCTCCATGGCCAGGATGGACGGGCCGATGAACAGGCCGATGGTGTTGTCGTAGATCTTCGAGTTGAAGGACTTGCCGTCGCGGAACACGGTGCTGACGGCGTCGAAGGACACGGCGGCGTATTGGTGCTCGGCACGCAGCGACTCGGGGGTCTTGCGCCAGTCCATGACGCTGCCCTCGAACACGCCGTTGCGGGCGCGGTGGTAGGCGAACAACGGGTAGGGATCCCGCAACAGGTTGAAGGATTCGCCCAAGACATCCGCTGCGGCGGACGCATCCTCAGTCTGGCTTTCCACGCCTGGTCCCCACCTTCGTGCCGGTCCTACAGAGGGCAATTACGGTAAAGATTACAGTAGACCGTCCCGTCTGGTCGAAACACCCGATTTTGCAGTACCGATACCGAGGTGCCGGTATCGGTTCGACGGCCTGCCCGGACTGCTACCGTGGCATTTACCGGAGGGAGTTTTCGGATATGAGCACAACCGACGAGCGGGTCGAGCGCGGACTGGACATGCGCGCTCTGCTGGAACGCCAGCGGCGATCGTTCATCGCCGACGGTCCGCCGGACGTTGCGGTCCGGCAGCACCGCATCGACCGGTTGATGGCGCTCGTCCTCGACAACACCGATGCCTTCGTCGACGCCATGGCCGCCGACTTCGGTACCCGGTCCCGCGCCGCCTCGCTGTTCACCGAGGTGGTCGGCATCATCCCGGTGATCGAGCACACCCGGGCCCATGTGGCGCAATGGATGCGAGCCACCAAGCTGATGCGCGCCGCCCGGGTGGCCGGCCTGCGCGCCGAGGTGGAACCAGCCCCGCTGGGTGTCGTCGGGATCATCGGCCCGTGGAACTTCCCGCTGAATCTGGTGGTCCTGCCGGCGTCGGCCGCGTTCGCCGCCGGGAACCGGGTGATGATCAAGATGTCCGAAATCACCTCGCACACAGCCGAACTGATGGCGGCGACGGCACCGGACTACTTCGACGAGACCGAGTTGGCGGTGTTCACCGGTGGCACCGAGGTGGCCGCGGATTTCTCGGCGCTACCGTTCGACCACCTGTTCTTCACCGGCTCGCCGGGCGTCGGGTCCCTGGTGCAGCGCGCCGCCGCCGAGAATCTGGTCCCGGTGACGCTGGAACTCGGTGGCAAGAACCCGGTGGTGGTCGCTCCGGATGCCGACATCCGCCGCTCCGCGACGCGGATCGCGCAGGCGCGCATGGTCAATGGCGGTCAGGTCTGCGTGTGTCCCGACTACGTGTTCGTCCCCGATCAGAAAGTCGGTGAGTTCGTCGACGTCGCGCGCCAGACGCTGCAGGGGATGTTCCCGGCCATCATCGCCAACGGCGACTACTGCTCAAGTGTGAACGAGGCCAACTTCGACCGGGTGGTCGGGCTGGTCGACGATGCGCGTGCTCGCGGCGCCACCGTGGAAGCCGTTGCGCCGCCGGGCGAGACACTGCCGGACCGGACCAGCCGCAAGATCGCGCCGACCATCGTGCGCGACGTCGACGACACGATGCAGATCGCCACGGAGGAGATCTTCGGGCCCGTCCTCGCGGTGCACGGGTATTCCACCCTGACACAGGCGATCGACTACATCAACGCCCGGCCGGCGCCGTTGGTGGCCTATTGGTACGGGCCCGACGGTGATGCCTTCCGGACGTTCGTGGGCAACACCCGCAGTGGGGGTGTCGCGCGAAATGACTTCGCCGCGCAGATGATTCCGTCTGCGGCGCCTTTCGGTGGGGTCGGTCGCAGCGGCATGGGTGCCTATCACGGCAAGGCCGGCTTCGACGCGTTCAGTCACCAGCGGACGGTGGTGGGCACCGACCTGCCGTTCAGCATGACGGGAAGTGCCGCGCCGCCGTTCCGGCGGGGCATGCGGATGTACGCCGACGTCACCCTGGCGATGGCGCGCCGGCGTACTCACCGTCGGCTCAAGAACCGCTCGGTCTAATCGCCGAGCGAAGCCTGCTCCCGAGCCCACCGGTAGTCGGCTTTGCCCGCCGGGCTGCGCTCGAGCACCGGGCGGAACACCACTGCCTTGGGGAGTTTGTACCGCGCGATGGATGTTTCGGCGTGCCGGATCAGTTCGTCGGCATCGGCGTGCGCACCCTCGGCCAGGGCGACCACCGCGACGACTTCGCTGCCCCACCGCTCACTGGGCCGGCCGGCCACCACGACGTCGGCCACCGCGGGATGTGAGGCTATTGCGGACTCGACCTCCTCGGCGAAGATCTTCTCCCCACCGGAGTTGATGGTCACCGAATCGCGGCCGAGCAGTTCGACGGCCCCGCTGTCGAGGTGGCGGGCACGGTCGCCCGGCACCGCGAACCGCACGCCGTCGATGACCGGGAAAGTCGCCGCCGTCTTGGTGGCGTCGCCCTTGTAACCCAACGGGACGTAGCCGCGCTGCGCCAGCCAGCCGAGCCCCTCGTGGGCGGGCGGCAGTACGGCGCTGAGATCCTCGGCCACCACACAGGTGTCGGGCCCGGCGTTGAACGTGCCGGTCGAGACGGCACCGGGTGCCGACATGTGGCTCATCTGCGCGCCGGTCTCCGACGAACCGACTCCGTCGATCACGATGAGCCCCGGCTTCGCATCGATCAACTGCTGCTTCACATATGGGGTGAGTTGCGCGCCGCCGTTCGCGACGACCGAGAGCGAGGAGACGTCGGCGCTGCCGTCGGCCAGACTGCTCTGGATGGCGGCCAGCAGTGGCCGGGCCATCGCATCGCCGACCACGGTGGCGACCAGCACCTGCTCACGCTCGATGGTGCGCACCACGTCGTCGGTGTCGAAGCGTTCGACGACGCTGGGGAACACCAATGTCTGACCCGTGGTGATGGCCGTCATGGCGGCCCATTGCGCGGCGCCGTGGATCAGCGGCGGCAGGATCAGCAGTTTGGTGCCGGGGTTCTCCGCCACCCGGGCGACGATCTCGTCGACCGAGCCGACCCGCTCGCCGGTGACCATGTTGCGACCACCGAATGCGGTCATGAAGATGTCATGCTGGCGCCACAGCACACCCTTGGGCATACCGGTGGTGCCGCCGGTGTAGAGCACGTAGAGGTCGTCCGGGGAGGGCTCGACCGGTGGGGCCGCAATGTCCGCGTTGACGATCGACTCGTAGTCCACGGCACCGTCGAGCAGGTCGTTGCCGGAGCCGTCGGCGATCTGGATGAGCACCTTGAGGTTCGGCAGCTCGTCCCGGATCTCGGCGACCCGCGGCGCGAACGCGGCGTGATACAGCAGCGCCGAAGCCTCGGAATCGGCGAGCAGATACTGCAATTCGTTCTTGACGTAGCGGTAGTTCACGTTGAACGGGGCGACCCTGGCGCGGAACGCGCCGAGCAGGCCCTCGACGAACTCTGGCCCGTTGTAGGCGTAGATACCGAGCAGATCCTGGCCCACCTGGTGTCCGGACAATGACTCGCGGTCGGTGTGGCAGCCCAGCCTGCGGGCGTGCAGATACGCGGCCAACCGATTGGACCGGTCGACGATGTGGCGGTAGCTGTAGCGACGTTCGCCCTGGGCGACGAGCGTGCGATCGGGTATCACCGCGGCGACGGCTTCGGCGACGGCGGGGACGGTGAACATCGGGCATGTGTCAGCCATGGTTCGTCCAGCTTTCGATGAGTTCATCTGTGGTGGTGATCGTGGCCAGCAGGGCGAGGCTGTTGTCGATGACGGCCTGCCCGTATTCGGCGGGAAAGCCAGCGACGGCGTCGCGCGGGAGGATGACCTGGTAGCCGGCATTGATGGCGTCCATCACCAGGCTGGGGATCGCGATGTTCAGTGAAACCCCCACGGGGACAATGGTGGTCACACCGAGATTGCGCAGCACCGCGTCCAGGTCGGTACCGCCCATCGGGCCCACGCCGTGCCAGCGGGACAGCACCAGATCCTGTTGTTCCGGGCCGAATTCGGGTAGCAGGGTGGCGCCCTCGCTGCCGGGGGTGATGTCGACCGAGCGTTTACCCGCGGCGAACAGCCGGGCATTGTGGTTGGAGCCCAGCCCGTCGGGGCGGCGCTGCACCAGGCAGTGCACCACGTGGTGACCGGCCGCCCGGGCGGCCGGCAGCAGCCGACCGATATTGGGCAGCGCTTCACGCTGGGCTTCTTTGGCGAGGACGGCGAGACCGGCGTTGGGGCCGACCACCGCACCCTGCAGCTCCTGGGTGATGACGGCTGTCGTCACGCGTTGGCGCCGTGCTTTTGCCCCGTCGCTTCACTCGCCCAGGGACTTTTTCCCGTCGCTTCGCTCGCCCAGGGACTTTTTCCCGTCGCTTCGCTCGCCCAGTCCGGCGGGACCTCGTAGAACTGCGTCGCCCACTTCCGCATGGCCATATAGGGTTTCGCGTCGATCTTGGACAACGACGGACGCTCGACGTACTTCTGATAGCGCCAGATGTCCAGGTCGTCCCACACGGTGATGAGGTATTGCTTCTCGACCCGTTTGCGGACGTCCTCGGGTGGGATGTCGGAGGTGTCGCCGGGCTGTTTGGGCCACCAGATCGAATAGAACATGTTGGAGACCTGGTCGTCGACCGGTGTGCAGGCGAAGATGAGCCGGTGTTCGGAGGCACCCTCGAAGGCGCTGATGGCGAAGCCCAGGCCGGAGAAGTGGCTGTGGATGTAGAGGGCCATCTTGTTCGGGTCCTCACTGCGGGCGTCGGGCCAGCCGGTGAGGAACTGCCACTCGTTGTCGACGACCTTCCAGTCCAGGCAGACCGGGGTGACGGTGGCGCGGTGCACGTACTTGAAATGCGCACTGTCCGGGCCGTTTTCGGCCACGATCTGCGGGTGCACAGGTTCATTCTCGGCGAATCGGGAGAATTCCGGGAAGGGCCGGTAGAACGCGTCGGGGTCGGTGGGGAACTGCGGGAACTTGTCGAAGATGTCGGGCAGTTCCCATTGCGGCGGTTCGCCGTGGGGCTGGTACCACATGAACACACAGCCGTGCTGTTCCTGGATCGGGTACACCCGCAGCTTCAGCCCGCGGTTGGGCTTGTCGGGCTGATACGGGATGAAGGTGTTGGCGCCGTCGGGACCCCAACGCCAGCCGTGGAAGGGGCATTCCACACAGTCGCCGACGATCTTGCCGCCGCGCCCCAGGTGCGCACCGAGATGTTTGCAGTGCCCTTCCATCAGGTGCAGGTCACCGGACTCGTCGCGCCAGGCGACCAGATCCTCACCGAAGTACTTCAGCGGCCGGGTCTCGCCTGCCACGAACTCGGTTGACCAGCCGATCATGAACCAGCCGGTGACTTTCCAGGTGAATGGAACTTCCATGAACAACCTCCGCGATCAGGCCGAGATACTGAACAGCTTACAGTAGTATCGTCCGTTAGTACCACAAACACCGGAGGAGCACGATGGCAGGGCTGTTGACCGACAAGGTCGCGTTCATCACCGGAGCGGCGCGTGGCCAGGGCCGCGCACATGCGGTCCGGATGGCGAAGGAGGGCGCCGACATCATCGCGGTGGACGTCGCCGGGCCCCTGCCCCCGAAGGTGCCGTACCTGTCGGCCACCGCGGATGATTTCGCGGAGACGGTCGACCTGGTCAAGGCCGAGGGCCGGCGGATCTTCCATCGCGCCGTCGACGTCCGCGACTACGACGGTCTGAAAGGCGCCGTCGACGACGGGGTCGCCGAACTGGGCCGACTGGACGTCATCGTGGCCAATGCCGGGATCACCATCCCCGAGGCGTGGCACGACATCACCCCGGAGTCGTTCCGCGACACCATCGACGTCAACGTGACCGGCACCTGGAACACCGTCATGGCCGGCGCCCAGCACATCATCGACGGCGGCAAGGGCGGCTCGATCATTCTCGTGAGTTCCCTTGCGGGCGTGAAGATGCAGGCCTTCATGGTGCACTACACGGCCAGCAAGCATGCCGTCACCGGCATGGCTCGCGCCTTCGCCGCCGAGCTCGGCAAGCACCACATCCGGGTGAACAGCCTGCACCCCGGCCCGGTGGCCACCGCCATGGGCACCGGCGACATGGTCGTCGCGCTGAACAAAGCGTTCGAGACCAACCCGCCGCTGGTGCAGATGGGTACGCCGTTCACCCCGAACTGGATTGTCGAGCCCGAGGACATCGCCGCGTCGGCGGTGTGGCTGGCTTCCGATGAGGCCCGGCACATCAGCGCGGTGGCCCTGTCGATCGACAACGGGATGGCACAGTTCTGATCATGAGCGATGACTTCGAAGCGATCCGCCAGCTCAAGGCCCGGTACTGCCGATTCCTGGACACCAAGGACATCGAGGCGTGGAAGACCGTGTTCGCCCACGACGTCGTCGTCAAGCTCGACATGGCGATCTCGACCGGGGGAGCAGACGGCCAGACCGCGCCGGATCTGCACGGCCTGGACGAGTTCTTGCCGGTGGTGCTCGGCGGCGTCGAGGGTGCGCAGACCAAACACCACTGCCACACCCCGGAGATCACCCTGACCTCGGACACCACCGCCGCTGCGATCTGGGCGATGGAGGACCTGCTGCTGTTTCCCAACGGCGGCCAACTCTTCGGTGCCGGGCATTATCACGAGACGTATGAGAAGCGGGCCGGGAACTGGGTGATCACCAGCCTGCACCTGACGCGGACGATCCTGCAGTTCACCGCGGGCCCCGATGACCACTAGGCGCCCCGTCCTGGTGATGGGAGCGAGTGGTTTTCTCGGCTCACACGTCACTCGCCAACTGGTGGAGCGCGGCGACCGGGTACGGGTTCTGTTGCGCCGCAGCAGTTCCACCAGGCCGATTGACGACCTCGATGTCGAACGCCACTACGGTGACATCTTCGACGACGACGCGGTCCGTGCGGCCATGGCCGGCTGTGAGGCGGTGTTCTACTGCGTCGTCGACACCCGGGCGTGGCTGCGCGACCCGGCCCCGCTGTTCCGCACCAATGTGGAGGGGCTGCGCCGGGTGCTGGACATCGCGACCGCCGCCGAGCTGAAGCGGTTCGTCTTCACCAGCACCATCGGTGCGGTGGCGGTGGGCCGCAACGGCCGCGCGGCGTGCGAGGACGACTCGTTCAACTGGCCGGGAGTGGGTGGCCCGTACATCGAATCCCGGCGCCAGGCAGAGCAACTCGTGCTGGAGTACACGCGCGAGCGGGGGCTGCCCGCCGTCGCGATGTGCGTATCCAACACCTATGGGCCCCGGGACTGGCAGCCCACCCCGCACGGGGCGATGGTGGCCGCCGCCGCACTCGGCAAGGTTCCGGTCCACATCAGCGGCGTGGCCTCGGAGGTGGTCGGCGTCGAGGATGCCGCCCGCGCCCTGGTGCTGGCCGCCGACCGCGGCCGGATCGGCGAGCGCTACATCATCTCCGAGCGCTATCTGAGCCAGCGGGAGATCTTCGCGGCGGCCGCCCGCGCCGTCGGGGTCCGGCCGCCCCGGATCGGGGTGCCGCTGGCGGCGGTGTACGCCGCCGGCTACGTCGGGAGCCTGGCGGGACGGCTACTCGACCGCGACTTCCCGGTGACGGTCACCTCGGTGCGGCTGCTCGACACCACCTCTCCGCTGGATCACTCCAAAGCCACCAAAGACTTGGGCTGGCAGCCGGAACCGGCGACCGACGCGATCGCCCGCGCCGCCCGGTTCTACGTCGAGCGGCATCAGAAACGAGCGGCCGCATGAGTACCGACTACGACGTGATCGTGATCGGGGCCGGCTTCTCCGGCCTGTACGCCTTGCACCGACTGCGTGCGCAGAAACTGCGAATCCTGTTGTTGGAGAAGGCCGATGCCGTCGGCGGTACGTGGCTGGTGAACCGCTATCCCGGCGCCCGCTGCGATATCGAGAGCATCGAGTACTCCTACAGTTTCTCCGACGAGATCCAGCAGGACTGGGTGTGGACCGAGTCGATGCCTGCCCAGCCGGAGATCGAGGCCTACCTGAACTTCGTCGCCGACCGGCTGGACCTGCGCCGCGACATCGCGTTCGGCACCGAGGTGGTCGCGATGACGTTCGATGAGGCGGGTTCGCGCTGGCACCTGGACACGGCCGCCGGTGCGCAGTATTCGGCGCCGTTCGTGATCGCGGCGTCCGGCATCCTCTCGGTGCCGCTCGAACCGCAGATCGAGGGAATGGAATCCTTCGGTGGCACTTCGCTGTTCACCAACAGGTGGCCGGCCGAGGGCGTCGATCTCACCGGCAGGCGTGTGGGCGTCATCGGCACCGGCTCGACCGGGGTACAGCTCATTCCCGTGGTGGCGCGCCAGGCCGGCCGGCTGTTCGTCTTCCAGCGGTCGCCGGCCTTCACTCTGCCCTGGACCGTGCACCGGTTCGCCGACGGTGAACTCGATGAGCTGAAGGAGAACTACGCCGATATCCGCGCGGCGCAGCGGGCGCATCCGGTCGGGGCAGCGCGGCTGTCGGCCTTCTCGGTGTTGCTGGACATGCTCGCCAGCCCACCGATCAAGACGGCGTCCCGCGAAGATCAGTTGCGTGCCATCGATGAACGCGGGGTGATGGGCGCGCTGAACTGGGGTGACATCTTCTTCGACATCGAGGCCAACCGGATGGCGACCGCGCTGTACGGCGAGGCGGTGGCCCGCATCGTCGACAACCCGGCCACCGCAGCCGCATTGGTGCCGACGCACCCGTTCGCCTGCAAGCGGCCCATCATCGACCAGGGGTACTACGAGACCTTCAACCGGGACAACGTGACCCTGGTCGACCTGCGTCGCGATCCCATCGTGGCAGTCGACGCGACGGGCATCGCCACCGAGCAGAAGCACATCGACCTCGACGTGATCGTGTATGCCACCGGTTTCGACGCCATGACCGGTGCCCTGACCCGGATGGCGGTCCGCGGGCGCGACGGCCTACTGCTGCGCGATTATTGGGCGGAGGCGGGCCCGCTGTCCTATCTCGGGCTGGCGGTCGCCGGATTTCCCAACCTGTTCCTGGTGCAGGGCCCGGGCAGCCCCTCGGCGGCCACGAACTTCGTGGCCGCGATGGAGCAGCACATCGAGTGGATTGCCGACTGTATCGGGTACCTGCGTGAACACGGGCATGACACGATCGACGCGAACCACGATGCGCAACAGGACTGGATCGACCACGCGACGTCACTGGTGGCGCCGACCGTGCTGACCCACCCGAGCTGCAACTCCTGGTACAACGGAGCCAACGTGCCGGGCAAGAAGAGGATGTACATGGGCTACACCGCGGGTATCCCGGAGTACCGGCGGCGCTGCGACGAGATTGCTGCCGGCGGCTACCTGGGATTCACCCTTGCGTAGGGCCGCGCAGATCGTCTGGGAACTGGGCGGCGTGCTGCCCCGCTCGGTCGGCGCCTTGATCGGTGAGTGGAATCCACTGACGGTCAACGGTATCCGTCAGCTCGGTGAGGTCGCCCTCGACGAACTCGTGGTCACCGGCATGACCCTCAGCGGGCCACCGCCGGAGCCGCCGCGACCGTTGGCCGCCTACGAGCGGGCTGCCGACGAACTGTCCGGGCTCGGGATCGACGGGGCGCATCGCGCACCCGACCCTGCCGTGGCGGCCGAGATCGTGTCACACCGATTCGGCGGACTGACTTACGAGGAGCTCCTCTTCGAGCACGATCCGCAGCTCCCCGAGTCGGTGCTGGCCGACGGTCACGGCGGACCTGCGACCGCGCGGGTGCGGTTGTACCGCGACGGCACGCAACCCCGGCCCTGGCTGGTGTGGGTGCACGGTGCGGGCCAAGGCGATCCGATGGACCTGCTGGTGGCCCGGGTGCGCCGCGCACGGGAACTCGGCTTCAATGTTGCGTTGCCGATCCAGCCCGGGCACGGGCCGCGGCGGCGGCACTGGCCGGAGTACCCCGCACGCGATCCGCTGGCCAATGTCGCGGGCATGATGCGCGCCGTCTCGGAGGTGCGGGCCCTGATCGACTGGCTGGCACCGCAATCTGTATCGATATCGGTATCGGGCCTCTCGTTGGGCAGCGCCGTGGCCGCGCTGGTGGCGCACCTGGACGATCGTGTCGATGCGGTCGCCGTGTACACACCTATCCTGGGGCTGAACACGATGATCGGTATGCACCTGGGCCGCTGGGGTGCGGCGGGTCGGCGGGCAGGCGAACTGCTGCAGTCCGACACGGTGTCGGCGCTGACCTCGGTGGTGGACCCGCTGGCCACGGTGCCGCGCGCGGACCGCAGGCTGATCGTCGGCGCCTGGCACGACCGGATGGCCATGCGCACCTCGGCGCTGGCCCTGCACGAGCAGTGGGGCGGGGACCTGTACTGGCATGACGGCAGCCACGTCGGGCATCTGTTCGCGCCCGGGGTGGGCCGCACCACCGACCGTTTCCTGCAGTCGGTCAGTGCGCCCGTCCGTAGCTTGAGATCAGCCGCGCCCGAACACGGTTGATCTCGACGTCGAGGTCGTGATCCTCGGGCACGACGACCCACTGGAAGGCGAGGCCGAACACCGACGCGGTGATGTCCTCACGGGCGGCGTCCACGTCGATGTCCGGCTGGATGGATCCATCCGCGATGCCGGCGCGCAGGCCGGCCTCGACCTTGACACCGGCGTCGCGCAGCTGGCTGCGGACCGCCTCACGTAGCGGCGAGGTCGTCTTCACCGCCTCGAAGGCGGAGACGAACATGGCGCGCATCAGGGCCGGGTCCACCGCGTGGATCTCCTGGATGCGCTCGAAATGCGCGAGGACCTGCTGCAGCCCGTCGGCCCCGGGCTCGGGATCGGGATTCAACCGCACGACGTAGGTCTGCTGGAACGCCTCCAGGATGGCGTCCTTGCTGCCGTAGCGGGCATGCACCATGGCCCGGCTGTAGCCGGCTCTGCGACCGATCTCGGCCGCTGTCGTTGCCTCCCAGCCCTTTTCGACGATCAGCTCGGCGGCGGCGATGAGCAGCCGTTGCGAGGACATCTCGACACGCTGCGGTTGGGTCAGGCCCTGAGCGGGGGACGGCACCCTTGCATATTAGGCGATCGACAATTAACTTAGTTGTTCAGCGTCAAATTTCCTGGGAGGTCAACGGTGACAGCGGTGCCTTCGGGGATCGGTGAGGTGACGGCGACCTGGTTGTCGGAGGCGTTGCCCGGCAACGTCACCGGGGTGCGGGCCGAGCGGATCGCGCAGGACACAGGCTTCTCGGCACTGCTGTATCGGGTGCACCTGACCGGAACCGACGTACCGGAGACGGTCATCGTGAAACTTCCGGCTGAGTCCGAGGCGCGGGGCGGGATGGAACTGCTCGGCGGCTATCGGCGCGAACTCGACTTCTACCAACGGATCGCGCCGGTGGCCCCCTTGGCGACCCCGCAGTGCCACGCCGCCCGGATGTCCGGATCCGATTTCGTCCTGGTGCTCGAGGACCTGCAGGAGTGGGAGAACGCCGACCATCTGGCCGGACTGTCGCAGGCGCAGACCCGGACAGCAATCGGTGCACTGGCCGGCCTGCATGCCTGGTCACGCAGCGCTGAAGAGGATGCGCTGCAATGTTTTCCGCTGGTGGACAATCCGCTGACCCGCGACCTGTTCCTGCCGGCGTTCACCCCCGGATGGCAGCTGTATCTGAGCAAGACCGAACAACCGGTGCCCGACGCGGTCGCCCGCTTCGCCGACCGATTCGCGGAACTGGCGCCCCAGGCCCTGTCCGCGCTGACCGAGCGGGCGATGCTGCTGCACGGCGACATCCGGGCCGACAACATGTTCTTCCGCGGCGACGAGCTCAAGATCGTGGACTTCCAGTTGACGGTCCGGGGCGCCGGGGCGGCCGATATCGCGTACCTGGTCAGCCAGGGTCTGCCGGCCGACGTCCGCCGCGGCACCGACCGCGACCTGGTCCGGGCCTACGTGGCCGACCTGGAATCCCATGGTGTCGAGGACTATTCGTTCGACGAGGCATGGCGGCACTACCGGTTCGGTGTGGCGTTGCTGATGTACATGCCCGTGGTGGCACTGCTCACCTGGGACGTGGTGCCGCAGCGTTCACGGCAACTGTGCCTCACCCTGATCGACCGGGCCGTGACCGCCATCGAAGACGTTGCCGCACTTGAGGAGTTCGACCTGTGAGGACCGCTCGCGAAGTGGTGGAACAGTACAACCTGGTGGTGTGGAACGAGCGCGATTTCGAGCTCGCCGATGAACTGTTGGGCGACAGCGTGATCCGCCATGATGTGGGGGAGTCCACGACCCTCACCCACGCCGAGGCAGTCAGTCGGGTGGTCGACCACTGGGGGTTGTTCGAAACCATCCGGTTCGACCTGAATCTCGTGGTCGCCGGCGATGACGGCGAGCACGTGGCGATCGTCTACCAGTCGCCGATGAAGCTCAAGGACGGCACCGAGACGACGGTGGGCAGCATGGAGGTCTTCCGGGTGCGCGACGGCCGCATCACCGAAGTGTGGAACTGTGGTTACAAACAAGGAGTGTGGGCGTGACGATTGGCACAGCGGTTCTCGACGAACTGGGCTACTACCTGCTGGCGGGCGCCGGTGGGGAGGGACCGGCGACGCTGATGGACGAGGCGCGCCGCGGTGAGGAACTCGGTTTCGGTACCGCCTTCATCTCCGAACGGTGGAACGTCAAGGAAGCGTCGTCACTGGTCGGCGCGGCGTGCGCGGTGACCGACCGGATGCAGATCGCGACGGCCGCCACCAATCACAACACCCGCCACCCGCTGATCACCGGTTCGTGGGCCACCACCATGCACAAGCTGTCGAAGGGCCGGTTCACCCTGGGCATCGGCCGCGGTATCGCCGCCATGTACAACGCCTTCGGCGTGCCCGCGGTGACCACCGCGCAGATGGAGGATTTCGCGCAGGTGATGCGCCGGTTGTGGCATGGCGAGGTGATCATCAACCACGACGGGCCGATCGGCAAGTACCAGGTGCTGTTCCTGGATCCCGATTTCCGCGAGGACATCCGGCTGGGCATCGTGGCATTCGGGCCGCAGACGCTGGCGCTGGGCGGCCGGGCGTTCGACGACGTCATCCTGCACACCTACTTCACCCCGGAGACGTTGCAGCGGGCGGTCAAGATAGTCAAGGACGCCGCCGAGCAGGCCGGCCGGGACCCCGCCGACGTGCGGGTGTGGTCCTGTTTCGCCACCGTCGGGGACCATCTGCCCGAGGAACTGCGGCTGAAGAAGACCGTCGCCCGGCTGGCCACCTACCTGCAGGGCTACGGGGACCTGCTGGTCAGCACCAACGGCTGGGATCCCGCTGTGCTGCAACGCTTCCGCGCGGACTCGGTGGTCACCTCGATCGCCGGTGGAATAGACCACAAGGCATCCGCCGAGCAGATCGAGCACATCGCCACCCTCATCCCCGACGAATGGCTGGAGCCGTCGGCCACCGGTTCGGCGCAGCAGTGCGTCGACCGGATCCGCAAGGAGTTCGGCTACGGCGCCGACGCGGTGATCATGCACGGAGCCACCCCGGACGAGCTCGAGCCGATCGTCGCGGCCTACCGGCAGTCCTGACCCGCGGGGCGCCGCCACACCAGTACCGCGTCCGCGGTCGACAAGATCAGCTCGTCGCCGCGGACTGCGGCGTGCCGGAACTGTGGCGCCGCAAGCAGTTCGGGCATCGTCGAGATGCCCACCTGATGGTGGACGGTCGCGGTCTCCTCATCGACGGAAAAGCGTCCGCCGTAGGCGATGTGCTGATCGCCGCCGGTCAGCTGCGCCGACATGTGGCCGTCCCCGGTGTAGAGGATCAGCCCCTGCGGTTGGTTGCCCAGCGGCCTGCTGCCGTCACTGACGGTGAAGGACAACAACTCCCACGCGCCGGTGAGGTCGCCGCGCAGCGTCATCAGGGCAGGATGACCGTGCGCTGCACCGGTTCGGCGGCCGCTTGGCGGGACCGTAGCCCCCGGCGAAGCGCATCGAGCAGTTGATCACGGGTTTCGCGCGGGTCGATGAGTTCGTCGAAGCCGAGGTGGCCGGCGGACCGGAAGGACGCGGTGAGCTCGGCCTCGCGCAGTTTGGCGGACAGGTCCTCCTCGGCGTGCGACGCCTTCGACAACGCCGCCGCGCTCATCGCGCCCATCGTCGCACCGGGATAGGCGAAGCACGCCTCCTGCCCGTCGAATCCCAACAGCGACATCACCATCGAGCCGAAGCCGTACGCCTTGCGCAACGTGACGTGGAGTTTGAGGGTGGTGGCCGAGGTCTGCGCGGCGAACATCCGGGCACCCGCCCGCAGTACGCCGGACTTCTCGGACCGGCTGCCCGGCAGCATGCCCGGGTTGTCGGCGAAGAAGATGATCGGTAGATGGAAGGAGTCGGCGACCATGATGAAATGCGCTGCCTTGTCGGCCGCGTCGGCGTCGATGGACCCCGCGAGCACGTTGGGCTGATTGGCGATCACGGCGACCGGATGCCCACCCAGGTGCGCCAGCGCGCAGATGATGGCCTTGCCAAAGTACGGCTGGACCTCGAACCATTCGGTGTTGTCGAACACCACGTCGAGCACCGAACGCATGTTGTAGACGCGGCGGTTGTCGCGGGAGATGATCTCCAGCAGTTCGGGAGTCGGCCGCGGTGCGGTGTCCTCGTCCTCGGCGACCTGCTCGGGGTAGGACCAGGCGCTGGACGGAAAGTAGGAAAGGTAGCGTCGGATGTCGTCGATGACGGTCTCGTCGTCCTCGCCCAGGTTGTGCACCACCCCGCTGTACAGGGCGACGTCGGGGCCGCCGAGATCCTCCTTGGTGATGTCCTCCCCGGTGGACTCCTTCACCACCGGCGGACCGGCGGTGAAGATGGCGCCCTGGCTGCTCATGATGCGGAAGTCGCTGACGGGAGCGACCAGCGCCCCGTGCCCGGCCGAGGGGCCGAGCAGGGCGGCCACCGTCGGGACCCGGCCGGAGCACTGCGCCTGGGCGATCAGGTCGGTCGGCGTCCGCCCGTACCGTTCACCGCTGGCGCGGTGGCCCGCACCTTCGAGCAGCATGACCAACGGAATCTTGTCGCGCAGTGCGAGTTCGGCGACCCGGTAGCGCTTGGCGTTGCCCGACGGACCGATACTGCCCGCCAGTGTGGTGAAGTCCTCGGCGCCGACCATCACCGGAGAGCCGTTGATCAGCCCCGAGCCGGTCACGATGCCGTCGGCGGCGATGTCCTCGCCCGCGAGCATGCCGAGTTCGCGAAAGGTCCCCTTGTCCAGTAGCCGGTCCAGCCGGGCCCGGACGTCGAGCTTGCCCTTGGCGTGATGCTTGGCGACCCGTTCGGCCCCACCCATGGCCAGCGTGTGCCGGCGGCGGCGGTCGAGGTCGTCGAGGGTTTCCTGCCAGTCCGAAGCGTTCGCCATCACCGGTCCTTGTCTCGTGGCGTTGACCATACTGAATTGCTTACTGTAGCGTCCCCCGCATGGGTAACGGCGCCCGGCTCTGCATCGATCGGGGCATCCCCAGTGATCTGCACAAGGTGCCCGTCGTGGCGCGCACGCTGGAGGAACAGGGTTACGACGGCTGCTGGACCGGTGAAATCAATCATGATCCCTTCCTGCCGTTGCTTCTCGCTGCCGAGCACACCACCAGGATGCAGCTGGGCACAAGCATCGCGGTGGCCTTCGCGCGCAATCCGATGCTCGTGGCCAACCTCGGCTGGGACCTGCACGCCTACTCGCGGGGCCGGTTCATCCTGGGTCTGGGCACCCAGGTGCAGGCGCATATCGAGAAGCGGTTCGGGATGCCCTGGGGCCAGCCGGTGCGCCGGATGCGCGAATTCGTCGCTGCGGTGCAGGCGATCTGGACGTCGTGGCGGGACCACACCCGGCTGGGGTTCGAAGGCGAGTTCTACACCCACAAGCTGATGACCCCGATGTTCACCCCCGAAGGCCACGAGTACGGGGTACCGAAGATCTTCATCGCCGCGGTGGGCGACGCCATGACCCAACTGTGCGGCGAGGTCGCCGACGGGCTGATCGCGCACGCGTTCACGACCAAGCGCTACCTGGACGAGGTCACCACTCCGGCGCTGATGGCAGGCCTGGCGCGGTCCGGCCGGGATCGCGCGGACCTGGAGGTGTCCTGCCCGGTGTTCGTCGTGACGGGGGAGACCGAAGAGCAGTTCACCGCAGCGGCGGCCGCGCACCGCAAGCAGATAGCGTTCTACGGATCCACCCCGGCCTATCGCAAGGTGTTGGATCTGCACGGCTGGGGTGATCTGCACACCGAATTGCACCGGCTGTCCCGGCTGGGTGAATGGGACACCATGGCCGGCCTGGTCGACGACGAGGTGCTGGCGGCGTTCACCGTGGTCGCCCCGCTGCCGGAGGTGGCGGCCGCATTGCGGCAGCGCTGCGACGGTGCCATCGACCGGGTGCTGCCCGGATTCCCTGCCGGACTTTCGGAGTCTGCGATAAGTGTTGTGCTGCAGGAACTTCGCGGCCTGGTGAGGAGTCAGTAGATGGACAAGATCAGTGGCCGCACCGTGGTGATCACCGGTGCCGCTCGCGGTATCGGGTACGCGACCGCCAAGGCGTTGCTGGCTCGCGGCGCGCGGGTGGTGATCGGTGATCGGGACGTCGCGGCCCTGGAATCGGCGGTGGTGTCGCTGGGCGTCGATCAGGTGTCGGGACACCCGCTGGATGTCACCGACCGGGAATCGTTCTCGGCGTTCCTGGACAAGGCCCGCGCAGACGCCGGCGGCCATATCGACGTGCTGATCAACAATGCCGGGGTGATGCCGATCGGGGGATTCCTCGATCAATCCGTGGCGGCCCTGCGCTCGGCGATCGAGGTGAACTTCTACGGGGTGGTGACCGGGTGCCAGTTGGTGCTGCCGGAGATGATCGAGCGGCGCGGCGGGCACATCATCAACGTCGCATCGCTGGCGGGGCTGATGCCCGTGCCCGGCCAGACCGTCTATGCCGGAACCAAATCCGCGGTGATCAGCCTGTCGAGCGCGATGGCCGACGAGTTCGCCGGGCGCGGTGTGCAGGTGAGTGTGGTCATGCCGCCGTTCACCCGCACCGAGCTCATCTCGGGCACCGCCGAGACCAAGACGAACCGGCCCGTGGAACCCGAGGCGATTGCCGCGGCGATCGTCAAGGCGCTCGACAAGCCGAAGACGCATGTCACCGTGCCCGGCGGAATTCGGTTCGTACTCGGTCCGATCGGGCTCCTGGGTCCACGTGGCAGGCGCTGGGTGGGCAGGCGCGTCGGCACCGACAAGGTGTTCCTGGAATTCGACACCGCCGCGCGGCAGGGCTACGAACAACGAGCGCAGGCCGCATTGGGCGTGGTCGGTGAATCGGATCGCGCGACCGGACGCTGAACTGTAATAGTTACAGTAGGATCGGCAGTCAATATTTCAGTAGCGAGGGAGTAGCCGGTGAGCACGCCGACGATGGACGACGCCGCAAGGGTTTTCGCGGACCCGAAGGCCTACACCGACGAAGTCGGCCTGCATGCAGCACTGCGCCACCTGCGGGCCAACGCACCGGTGGCGTGGGTCGAGGTGCCCGACTACGCCCCGTTCTGGGCGATCACCAAGCATGCCGACATCATGGAGATCGAGCGGGCCAACGATGTGTTCACCAACTCGCCGCGGCCGGTGCTGGTCACGCGGGAGGCCGACGAGCAGCAGGCCGCCATAGGGATCAAGACGCTGATCCACATGGACGACCCGCAGCACCGCGACATCCGGGCGATCGGCGCCGACTGGTTCCGGCCCAAGGCCATGCGTGCCCTGAAAGAACGTGCCGACGAACTGGCCGCACAATTCGTCGACAAGATGGCGGACGAGGGACCCGAATGCGATTTCGTGCAACAGGTCGCGGTCAACTACCCGCTGTACATGATCATGAGTCTGCTGGGCGTACCGGAGGCCGACTTCGGTTCGCTGCTGCGCTGGACCCAGGAACTCTTCGGCAACGACGACGAAGAATTCCAGCGCGGGACGAGCAAGGAAGAGCAGATGATGGCGCTGCTCGAAATGTTCCAGTACTTCACCGAATTGACCGCCTCGCGGCGGGCGAACCCTACCGATGACCTTGCCTCGGCCATCGCGAATGCCACCATCAACGGTGAGCCACTCAACGACATCGAAACCGTCTCGTACTACGCCATCATCGCGGCGGCGGGGCACGACACCTCCAGCGCCAGCATCTCCGGCGGCATGCACGCCCTTGTCGAGCACCCGGACCAGTTGGCCCGGCTGCGCAATGATCCGAGCTTGATGCCGCTGGCGGTCGAGGAGATGGTCCGCTGGACCACCCCCGTCAAAGAATTCATGCGGACCGCCCAACGGGACTACGAACTTCGCGGAGTCCGGATCGCCGCGGGCGAGTCGGTGCTGCTGTCCTATGTATCGGCCAACCGCGACGAGGATGTCTTCGTCGACCCGTTCACCTTCGATATCGGGCGGGAAGCCAACAAGCACATCTCCTTCGGCTACGGCGTGCACTTCTGCCTCGGGGCCGCACTGGCCCGCCTCGAGGTGAACAGTTTCTTCACGGCGTTGCTGCCGCGTCTGGAATCGGTCGAGTTGGCAGGCACTCCCGCGCACATCGCGACAACCTTCGTCGGTGGTCTCAAGCACCTGCCGATCCGTTATCGGCTCAGTCGGTAGCCGCGAGGGTGCGCTGCGGGTACGGCGCGTCGACGTACAGACCCGCGGGGGATGGGCTAGCAGCAGCGGGCGCTCGGATTGGCGTCGGCGGCCGCGTGCCTCATGCGCCAGTACTCCCGCTCGGAGAGCACCTGCTCACCGGGATGGGTACGCCGGCGGTGCTCGAGGTAGCGCTGGTAGTGGTTGTCACCCATCAATGATGAGAAGTACCAACTGATTTTGCGTGCGACGGCGGTAACGCGTCCCATTGTTTCTGCACCTCCTTCTCGGCGGCGGTGGGGATCAGGCCCGATGGTGCGAACAGCCGCGACGGCACCGGGTCGTCGGCCGACAGCGGCCTGCCTTGCCCGCGTAGGGCGCGCAGCGCCACCACGACACCGGCGATGAACACGATGAGCACCAGCACCGCGAAGACGATCGACAGGGTGCCCTGGATGAACGTGTTGCGGATGACGGCGTCGAGCTGGGCGGGATTCTTGGCGGCACCGAAGGCGGTCTTGCCGGCCTCCTTCGCGGCGACGTACTGCGAATGTTGAGTCCAGTAGCCCACTTTGGGGTCGCCGGAGAAGATCTTCTGGAATGAGGCCGTCATCGTCACGATCAGGTCCCATAGCAACGGGACACCTGGAATCCAGGCCCACTTCACCAGCCCGCGTTTGATGATCACCACGGTCACCACCGTCAGGGCGATGGCGGCGAGCAACTGGTTGGCGATGCCGAACAACGGGAACAGCGTGTTGATGCCGCCGAGCGGATCGGTGACACCCATCAGCAGGATGCTGCCCCACGCCGCGACGACGATGATGCTGCAGACCCATGCGCCGAGGCGCCAGCTCGGGTCGCGCAGATTCTTCAGCGGTCCACCGAGATTGGCCAGGCCGTCGGACAACATGAACCGGGCAACCCGGGTGCCGGCGTCGACGGTGGTCAAGATGAACAGCGCCTCGAACATGATCGCGAAGTGGTACCAGAACGCCTTGAGACTTTCGCCGCCGAAGACCTGGTGCAGCACCTCGGACATGCCGAACGCCAGGGTGGGCGCGCCGCCGGTGCGGGAGACGACCGACTTCTCCCCGACCCCCTCCGCGGCCTCGGTGATCTCGGCGGCGGTGATCGGTGCGCCGGACAACCCGAGACCGTTGACGTAGTCGGCCGCTGCCTGCGCGGTGGTACCCGTCGCCGCGGTCGGCGCGTTGATCGCGAAGTACAGGTGCTGATTGAGGATCGCCGCGGTGATGAGAGCCATGATGGCCACGAACGACTCGGTCAGCATGCCGCCGTAGCCGATCAGCCGCATCTGGGATTCCTTCTCCAGCAGCTTCGGCGTGGTGCCCGAGGAGATCAACGCGTGGAATCCGGACAACGCACCGCAGGCGATGGTGATGAACAGGAACGGGAACAGCGCACCCGCGAACACCGGACCGGTACCGATGCTGGCGAAATGCGAGACCGCCGGGGCTTCCATGATGGGGCGGGCCAACAGGATCCCGATGGCCAGCAGCACGATGGTGCCGACCTTCATGAACGTGGACAGGTAGTCCCGGGGGGCCAGCAGCAGCCACACCGGCAGCACGGACGCGGCCAGGCCGTAGGCGATGATGCACCAGGACAAGGTCACCTTCGACAGGGTGAACCAGTCTGTTCCCCAATCGGTTTCGGCGACCCAACCGCCGGAGACCACCGCGAGCAGCAGCAGCGCGACACCGATCAGCGATACCTCGGACACCCGGCCCGGGCGCAGGAACCGCAGATACAAGCCCATGAAGACGGCGATCGGGATGGTCATGGTGATGGAGAAGACGCCCCACGGGCTCTCGGCGAGCGCATTCACCACCACCAGCGCCAGCACCGCGAGAAGGATCACCATGATCACCAGCACGCCGACGATCGCGGCGACACCGCCGATGCTGCCGAGTTCGTCGCGTGCCATCTGCCCCAGCGAGCGGCCGCGGCGGCGCACCGAGATGGACAGCACCAAATAGTCCTGGACACAGCCGGCGACCAAGGCACCGACGATGATCCAGATGGTGCCGGGCAGATACCCCATCTGCATGGCCAGCACCGGCCCGACCAGAGGGCCCGCGCCCGCGATGGCGGCGAAATGGTGCCCGAACAACACCCGCCGGTCCGTCGGCATGTAATCGGTGCCGTTCTCGAAGATCTCGGCCGGGGTGGCCTGATCGTCCCGTGGCTGGACGATCTTGTTCTCGATCAGCCGCGCATAGAACCGGAAGCCGATGACGTAGGTGCAGATGGCGGCGATGACGAACCAGACCGCGTTGACCGTCTCCCCGCGCACGAACGCGATGACCGCCCAGGCCACCGCGCCGAGCAGGCCGATGACACCGAAGATGATCCGGTGCCGCACCGTGATCGGCGAGCGGTCGATGACCGCGACCGGGGGAAGGTCCGTTTGGGTGCGGACGTAGGTGATATCGCCGTCGTGCTCTTCGAGGCGTTCAGGAGCGGACATGGGTCGATCCTCGCACCGAACAAAATCGCGCTGCGGCCGAACCGCCGGTTTGGACTCAACTGCCTCGTTCGTACAGGGCGCGCACGGTGTCGACGGTGTCGGCGTCGGCGGCGGGTTTGTCGTCGCGGTAGCGCAGCACCCTGGCGAAACGCAGCGCCATCCCGCCGGGATAACGCGTCGAGCCCTGCACCCCGTCGAAGGCGATCTCGACGACCTGCTCCGGGCGCACCGTCACCACGTACCCATCGGTGCTACCGACCGCGAGCTCGGTGAAGCGCTGGGTCTGCCAGTCCAGTATGGCGTCGGTCATGCCCTTGAACGTCTTGCCCAGCATCACGAATCCGCCCGTGGCCGGATCCAGCGCACCCAGGTGGATGTTGGACAGCTTGCCGGTGCGCCGCCCCGAGCCCCACTCCACCGCCAGCACCACGAGGTCCAGGGTGTGCACCGGCTTCACCTTCAGCCACCCGGATCCGCGCCGGCCCGCCTCATACGGCGAGGTGGGCGACTTCGCCATCACCCCTTCGTGACCCGCGGCCAGCGTCGACTCCAGGAATCGCGCGGCGGCATCAGGATCGGAGGTGCATAGTCGGTCCACCCGTCGGGTGGCCGGTACCACCCCGTCGAGGACGGCGAGTCGTTCGGTGATGGGCAGATCGAGCAGATCGGTGCCGTCGTGGTGCAGCAGGTCGAAGAAGAACACCGACAGCGGCTGCTCTCCTGGGGTCGAACTACCGAACCGGGATGCGGTGACCTGAAAGCGGTGAGGACGCCCGTCCGGTCGCAGCGCGATGGCCTCGGCGTCGGCGATGAGATCGGTGACCGGCAGGGCCAACGCCGCGTCGACCACCTCCGGTAGCCGTGCGGTGACGTCGTCGAGGCTGCGGGTGTACACCGTGACGGCGTCCCCGGTGCGGTGGATCTGAACCCTGGCGCCGTCCAGCTTCGCCTCGAAAACTGCGGTGCCGCCGAGCTTTTCGAGGGCATCGCCGACGCCGGTCGCGGTTTGCGCCAGCATGGGTCCGACGGGCCTGCCGACGGCGAGGGTGAACCGGGCCAGGCCGGCGCCGCCCTCGGACAGCGCAGCCACCGCGACCGTGGCGAGATCTCCGGACAGCATGGCCGCCCGGCGCACGTCGGCGCCGGGAACGCCGGCCGCCCGGGCAACGGCCTCGGCCATCACCCCGGCCAGCGCACCCTGCCGGAGCTCACCGGAGAGCAGCTTGCGCAGGAAGACCTGTTCGGTGGCGGTGGCCGTGGTGAACAGGTCGGCGAGCAACCGGCTACGCAGCGCCTGGGAGCCCTTGCCCGTGGTGGCCTTGATGAGCGACAGCGTCTCGTCGACACCGGAGACCGTCAGTGCCGGCGCGTCGGCCGGTTCGGGTAGCACCCGCAGGGCCGCCCAACCGACACCGATCTGGCGTTGCGGAAGCTCACCCGTCAGCCAGGACACCACGATGGCGACCTCGCCGGGATCGGTCCGGCTGAGTAGGTCGGCCACCCGTGCCGTCTTGGCCAGCCGCGAGGACGACGCGGCCACGTCGGTCGAGGCGTCCGCCACCGCACTGAGCAACATGGCTTCCACCGTGCCACGGCCGTGTGACAAGTCGGGACCTTCGGCTCTGTACTGGCGGCGCATCTCGGCAGAGCATGAGATCCATGCCGAACACACACGAACTCGACGTCCTCAACCGCAGGCAGTGCCTGGACCGGCTGCAGACCACCCGCGTCGGCCGGCTCATCTTCACCGAGGGCGCGCTGCCCGCGGTGCAGCCGGTGAACTTCCGGCTGTGGCGCGACGATGTGGTGATCAGGGTGGCCGGCGGGGCCAAACTGGCTGCTGCGGCGGATCATCAGGTGGTGGCGTTCGAGGCTGACGACCTCGATCAGGACCTGCGCTCCGGGTGGAGTGTGACGGTCGTCGGCCACGCCGAGCCGATCACCGGGGTCGATGATCTGGTCGAGGTGGCAGGCACTTTCGTCACGCCGTGGGTGACCGGCCATCGCGACCATTTCATCCGGATCAAGACCGAGCAGATGACGGGCCGGGAGTTCCGCGACTCCACAGGGCCGCGGTACCAGACGACCGACGTGAAACCGGTTACTTCACCGCGAAGTTGACGGTGTGCCAACCGGTCGCACCGTCGGGCACGACGTCTGCCAGATCGGCGGTCTGCACCGCACCGGTGTTGTCGGTGGCGCGCACCGAGATGTCGTGCAGCCCGGGTTGTTCGGCCTGCCAGTCGAAGCTCCACAGCCGCCAGGTGTCATTCGAGTAGGCGGCCCCGAGCGTGGCCGGCTGCCAGGGTCCGTCGTCGATGCGTACCTCGACCGCCCGCACCCCGCGGTTCTGCGCCCACGCCACCCCACCGAACCGGGCCGGCCCCTTCGGCACGTCGGCACCGCTGCGAGGCACGTCGATGCGGGACTGCGTCTTGATCGGGCCTTTCTCCGACCAGCCCAACCGGGTCCAATACGCCTCTGCCCGGTCATATCTGGTGAGTTCGAGGTCGACCACCCATTTGGTGGCCGAGACGTAGCCGTACAGGCCAGGCACCACCAGCCGCACCGGGTAGCCGTGCTCGACGGGCAGCGGCTGACCGTTCATGGTGATCGCCAACAGGGCATCGCGGTCGTCGGTGAGGGCCTGCACCGGCGTGCCCGCCGTGAAGCCGTCACTGGAGGTGGACAGCACCATGTCGGCGTCGGGATGCACGCCGGCTGCGGCGAGCAGGTCACGCACCCGGTAGCCGGACCACACGGCGTTGCCGATCAGGTCACCACCCACCGGGTTGGACACGCAGGTCAACGTGACCACCTTCTCGATCAGTTCGAAGGCGGTGAGATCGTCGAAGCGGTAGGTCTTTTCGTGATCGACCATGCCGTGGATGCGTAGCTCCCAGTTTCCGCGGGCCAGCTGCGGCACCGAGAGTGCGGTGTCGATCCGGTAGAAGTCGGCGTTGTCTGTCACGAAACTGGGCAGCGCAACACCCTCGGGTTGCACACCGGGGGGTACCGGCGGAGCGGGCTTGGCCAGCGGGGGCGGCGAGAACGCGTTGCGGTCGCCGGACACCGAGGTGAGCCGCCCGCCGTAGACCGAGCCCAGCGCCGCACTCAGCGTGCCCAGGCCGAGCAGTCCGAGCGCTGCGAGCGACAACCGCCGTCCCGGATCGGCTTCGGCTGATTCATGGGCGGATTCGTCGAGAAGCCGTCCCGAGACCAGGAACCGCAACGTGACGATGCCGGCCACCGCGCCGACGACGGTAGGGATCATGTCCATCGGGCCCGCTCCCGCGCGGGTGAGCACGGCCGCGCAACCGGCGGCTCCGGCGGCGGCGAACATCACGCTGCCGATCGGGAAACGGCGCCGCTCCAGCAGCCCGGCCAGCGCGGCCAGGATCGCGATGATGAGGAGCACCGCTACCGTGAGGAACAGCTTGTCGTTGGTGCCAAAGGTCTGGATCGCCCATTCCTTCACGGCTCCCGGGGTGTGGTCGATGACCGTGGAGCCGACGGCGGTGCGGGCATCTGCGGAGGCGCCGAGCGGGATGGCCGCCAGCGCGCTGACGCCGAGGGTGATGGCTGCAGCGGAGATCCCACAGAGCATGCGGGTGCCGGGAGCGATGGCTGTCACAGATCCACGCTAGCCGAGCGGAGTCCCCGAAAGGCTTACCGTAAAGTGTCGCGGGAAGGTCGGCGTTACAGTCTGACCCGATTGTGGAAACTGACACCGTGAACGCACCACCGTGAAAGGGAGCTAGATGGAGATCTCGGGCAAGAAGGCCGTCGTCGTCGGCGGGGCATCCGGCTTCGGCCGCGCCACCGCGGAGGCGTTGGCCAAGCGGGGGGCCAGCGTCGCCATCCTGGACCGGCCGCAGTCGAAGGGCAAGGATGTCGCCCAGGAGATCGGCGGCGCGTTCCACGAGGTGGACATCACCGACTTCGACGGCACGGAGAAGGTTCTCGAGGCGGCCGTCGCCGACCTGGGCGGGCTGCACATCGCGGTCACCACCGCCGGCGGCGGTATCGGTGAGCGCACGGTCAAGAAGGACGGTCCGCACAGCCTGGAGTCGTTCCGCAAATCGATCGACCTCAATCTCATCGGCACCTTCAACATCAGCCGATTGTCGGCGTGGCACATGAGCAAGAACGAACCGGTCGACGAGGAGGCCGAGGAGCGCGGCGTCATCATCAACACGGCGTCCATCGCCGCGTTCGAAGGCCAGATCGGCCAGATCGCCTACACCGCATCCAAGGCCGCCATCGCCGGGATGTGCCTGACCATGGCAAGAGATCTCGGCAGCTTGGGTATTCGCGCCTTGGCCATCGCGCCGAGCCTGTTCGCGACCGGACTGACCGAGGGCATCCCGGATGAGTTCGCCGCCGTGCTGACGAAGGACGCGGCCTTCCCGAAGCGCCTCGGCAAGCCCGAGGAGTACGCCAAACTCGCGGTGGCGATCGTCGAGAACCCGATGCTCAACGGGCAGTGTGTACGGCTGGACGCCGGCCAGCGGTTCGCCCCGAAGTAAACGTCTGCCGAAGCCGGCGTGATCGGTTGCCGATGCGGCCTCCGATCGCGCCGGCTGACGCATAGCGGCAGCTCACTGATTTCCAAGCCGATTCCAAGCATGCGCACTACTGTTTGCCCATGCTCAAGCGAATCGCCGCGGCGTGCGCCGCGGTCGTGATGGTGGCCGCCTGCGGCGGTCCCAAGGTCGAGATCCCCAAATCCTCGGCAATGGCCGTCAAGCCCGACACCAGCGGGATCAAGGTGCAAGGTGATGCGTCGGGTCCGCTGAATCAGCTGGCCGTCGAGGCCATCGCCGACCTGCAGTCGTTCTGGGGCAAGGAATTCCCCGACCTGTACGGCAAGGACTACGAACCCGTCGCGGGCGGGTTCTTCGCGGTGGACCCGTCCTCGGGAGAGACGCCGCCGTGCGCCGCCGGCCCCGAAGACGTCGCGGGCAACGCCTTCTACTGCGGCTCCAAGGACGTCGTCGCCTGGGATTCGACCGGCTTGTTCCCCGACCTGCAGTCCAAATACGGCGATTTCGTCATCCCGGTGGTCATGGCCCACGAGTGGGGGCACGCGGTGCAGGCGCGGTCGAACTTCACCGCGCGGACCGTCACCAGGGAACTGCAGGCGGACTGCTTCGCCGGTGCCTGGGCCCGGCATGCCAAGGACGACAAGGTCTTCGAGGTGACCAGCGGGGAACTGGACACCGCGCTGGCCGGCATCCTGGATCTGCGTGACCCGGTGGGCACCGACAAACTCGACCCGTCCGCGCACGGCAGCGGATTCGACCGCGTCGGCGCCTTCCAGGACGGTTTCGACAACGGCCTGCAGCGGTGCAAGGACTACCGCGACGACGACCCGATGGTGCTGGCGCTGCCGTTCGCCGACCCCGAGGACGCCGCCCGCGGCGGCGACGCCCCCTACGAGTCCATCACCAACGGTGTGCCGTATGACCTGGAGGACTACTGGACCCACGTGTATCCGGAGATCTCCAACGGGAAGGAGTGGCCGCCGGTGCACGGACTGGAGCCGTTCGACCCATCCAGCCCGCCGAACTGCGGCGACCAATCCACCGAAGGCTTCTCGCTGTTCTACTGCGTGCCCGACGATTACATCGGCTGGGACGACAAGCAGACGATGCCGCGGGTGTACGACCAGGGCGGCGACTACGCGGTGGCCACGCTGCTGGCCACCCAGTACGGGCTGGCGGCCCTGACCCGACTGGGTGACGACTCCGATGTGAAGACCTCGACCGCGCGGGGCGACTGCTTCGCCGGTGCCTACACCGCCAGCGTCATCCTGCACAACCGCGAGGAGACCAGCACCTGGTCCATCTCACCGGGTGACCTCGACGAGGGGATCAAGGCGCTGCTCGTGTTCCGCGGCGACGAGGATGCCGACCGCCAGGGCGCAGGATTCGACCGGGTGCGCGCGTTCCGCGAAGGCGTCATCAACGGTGCCGAGGCATGCACGGAGTACCAGCACTGACCTCCGTCACGCGTCTCATCGATAGGTGTCCAGTCCGAGCTTGACGGCCAGGCCGAGTCCGGCGACCGCGATGAGCAGGCGCAGCGGGGTCGCCGGGGCATGGCGAACCACCACCGGCCCCAGCCGCGAGCCGATCAGGCAGCCCAGCCCCAGCGGGATGACGGCGGCCCAACTCACCGGGGCGAACAGGACGAAACCGAGCGCCGCCACCCCGTTGGCGATGCCGAGCACCACGTTCTTGGTGGAGTTGGCGTCGGCCAGGCTGGGACTGCCGGTGCGCAGGAACATGGCCAGCAGCAGCACCCCGGCCGCGGCCCCGAAGAACCCGCCGTAGACGCAGATCGCCAATACGAGAAGTCCTTGCAGCACACGGTGTCTGGTGCTGCGGGGCCGGTCGGCGTCGTTGCGGATCGGCAGGGCGATCGCTACCGAGGACGCCGCCAGGAGCACCGGCACCACGTTCTCGAACCCTTCGGCGGGAATCGACAGGAGCAGCGCAGCGCCGGCCGCGCCGCCGAGCGCGGCCAGGGGCACCATCCGGCGCAGCTTGGCGCCCTGGCCCTTCAGTTCGGGCAGCGAGCCCCACACCGATCCGACGCCGTTGAACACCAGTGCGACGGTGTTGGTGACGTTCGCGGCCACCGGGGGCAATCCGACGAGCAGCAGCGCCGGATAGGTGGACACCGACGCCAGCCCGGCGATGCTGCCGGCGAGGCCGCCGCCGATTCCGGCGGCGACCAGGAGCAGCATTTCCGACCACGTCACCGGCCCATCCTGGCGCAGCGACCGGTCCGGGCAGGAATCCCGCCCCCGGGTCGCGGAGGCGGGATCTCGGTGCCCGCGTACTACTTCTTCTTGGGCGAAACCAGGGCGTCAACTGGGTCGGGGGCGCCGTCGCGGTCCTTGACGACGCGGTAGGCGACGAAGCCCACGACCAGGGTCAGTGCGACGAAGATCACCGCGAAGTACTGCAGGAACCACGAATCGCCCGCCGGGTTGTAGACCTCCTGTCGCGGCCAGCCGATGTTGACGACCAGCAGGCCGCCCATGACCACCGCGACGAGGTTGACCGGGATGCCCCACTTGCCCAGGTCCATGACGGGCTTTCCGTGCGAGAGGCTGGTCCCGCGGAGCCGGTGCACCAGCGCGGGCACCGTCACCATCAGGTAGGCCAGGTAGACGATGACCACCGACACCGACGCGATGGCCAGGAACACACTGGCCTGGCCCAGGTTGACCAGCAGCACGCCGATGGCCAGCGTGGACACCGCGATGCCGGTGATGACCGGGGTGCCGGTGCGCTTGTTCACCTTGGCCAGGAGCTTGCCGAACGGCAGCCGGTTGTCGCGGGCCATCGAGAACATCACCCGTGAGGCCGAGGCCTGGATGGCCAGCGTGGCGGAGAACATCGCGACCGCGACCAGGCCCAGCAGCGTCTTGCCCAGCCAGGTGTCCAGTTGGCTCTCGATGACCCAGGCCATGCCGCCGGTGGCCAGGTCGTCACCCAGTTCGGGTGCCGACATGAGTGCCGCCACGATCATCAGGCCGCCACCGATGAAGGACACCAGCAGGGCGTTGACGATGGCCTTGGGAGCGGTCCGCCGTGGATCCCTGGTCTCTTCGGAAAGCTCTGCGGCACTGTCGAATCCGTACATCACGTAGGCGGCCATCAGCATGGATGCCAGGAACGCGGGCAGGTAGCCCAGGCCGCTGCCGTGACCGCCGGTGTCGACCACCGCCTGCACCGGGGTGCGCTCGGCGTTCCAGAACATCGCACCGATGATGAGGAAGACGCCGATGATCTCCAGCGTCACGCCGGTGACCGTGATGCGCGCCATGAACCGCACTCCGGCGGCGCTGATGACGGTGCACAGGACGATGGTGATGCTGCCCAGGATGATGCCGTTGGTGGCACCGTCCACCGACAGCGGATCCATGTCGGTGCCGACGACCTGGAAGCCACTCCAGATCGGGGGAAGCACGGTCTGCATGGCGATCGCCAGCGCCGCGATGGACACGATGTAGCCGATCAGCATGAACCAGCCGGCGAACCAGCCGACGGCGTTACCGGCCAGGCGCCGGGACCACTGATAGATGGCACCCGCCACGGGGAACTTGCCGGACAGTTCGGCGAAGACCAGGCAGACGCAGAACTGACAGATGAACACGATCGGCCAGGTGAAGAAGAAAGCGGGGCCGCCGAGGGCGAAGCCGAGCGGGAAGAAGGCGAAGACGGTGGTGAGGATCGAGACGAAGGAAAAGCCGGCGGCGAAGGCGGCGTAACCGCCGATGCCGCGGTGCAGTTCCTGCGTATACCCGAGCTCCTCGAGGGTGGCGGCGTCCTCCTGTGAGGAGATCGCCGGGTCGAAGGGGGCGGTCATGCTGTGCTCCTGGGTGGTGGTAATAACTATCGTGCGATAGAAATTAGCGTGTGTTTTTGTTTCCCGCATTTCGGAACTGTCACATTTGTGTGACCTGCGCCCAGGGAGCGTGCGAGTGACAATCAATTCCGTGCCTCCCGACAGCCCCTCCGGGCGCGGCATCGCCGCAGCCCTCGCAGTCATCGATGCTGCCAGCGATGAGGCGGATCTGCGCGCCGGAGTCGAGCGGGCCAAACTCGCGGTCACCGAGGAACTGGCGGCGCACACGCCAGCGCAGGCATTGGCGGCGGGCTGGTCGGAGGTCCTGCGCCACGGCGTCGCCGCCGCCGTGGCACTGACGCCCGGCGATGACGAACGTGAATCTCGCTGGTTCGTCTCCGGCAGTGTGGCGCGCGGCGAGGCGGCGCCCGGCTCGGACGTCGAGACGATGGTCGCCTTGGCCGACAGCGTGTCCGAGGACCGCAAGGCGGCCCTGATGGCACGGGCCGCCGACGTACACGCCCTGCTGGAGCGGTGCGGCGTCCAGGGGGACGGCAACGGGGTGCTGGGCAGCCGGCCGCGGTTCTGCCGCCGGATGCAGAGTTGGACCGAGGGCATCGAACGCTGGTCCGCCGATCCTCGCGAAGACCGGGGCGTGGTGATGACCGGACTGGTGGCCGACGCGGCCGGGCTGGCGCCGGACGGCGCGGACGTCCTTCGCGCTGCCACCGTCGCCGCGGTGGGACGGCACTATCCGGTGCGCAAGGCGATGCTCGACGACGCCACCACCCTGCGGGCCGGCTTCCCGTCGCGGCTGCGCATCTTCGCCCGGAACGCCGACACGGTCGACATGAAGCTCGCGATGGTGGATCCGGTGGTCAAGATCGCCCGCTGGGCCGGGCTGTCGGCGGGCTCGGTGACGGTGTCCACCCTTGGCCGCCTCGACGCGGCCGGGGCCGCCGATATCCTTGATGCCGAAGATGTTTCGACCCTGAACGAGTGTTTCCTGTGGTTGACCCGATTCCGCTGGCGCATGCGGACCGGGCCGTGGCTGCAGGGCAGGCCGGTCTCGGACGTCATCGCGCTGACCGACATCGCCCCGCATGAGCGCGCCGGGTTGCGGGGCGTGCACCGCGAGGTGGCGGGGATCTGCCGCAAGCTCACCTTCCTGGCCTCTACCTCGGCGTACCGGTAGTGACATCCGGCGCGGTGCGCCAGACCGTCGCCGCTGCGCGGCTGGAGGGGTGGGGGCCCACCGCCGAACAACTCGACGACCTGGGCAGGCTGGGGCGCGCGGAACTGACGTTCGGGGAGTATCTGGCCGGCTACCGCGCTCGGTACCCACCCGCGGCGCCGCCTGCGCGCCGGTGGGTGCTGCGCCGCCGCGTTCCCTATCTGATTCCCGGAACGACATTGTTACGCAACAACTTCGGGCTCGTTGAGCAGGCGGCGCTGACCGAGCTGGAATTTGTCGCGACCGCGGGCCGCATGCTCGCGTGGCAGCAGCGGATCGGCGCCGGGCTGGTGGGTGCCGCCGATCTGGACGCCCGGGTGATCCACCAGCAGGTGTTTGCCGATGTGTATGCCTGGGCGGGGGAGTACCGGGTCACCGAACTGCGGCGCGGCGACGCGGCATTCGGATGGCAGGCCGACATCGCGCCGCAGATGGACGCTGTCACCGGGCACGCCCGCCGGGTGGCGGCCGACCGGCCCGCCGATGCGCCCGCGCTGGCCTATGAACTGTCGCGGTTGTACGCCGACTACAACCAGATACACCCGTTCCGGGAAGGCAACGGCCGCACCGGGACGCTGCTGCTGCACACCGTGTCGGCGCTGTGCGGGTATCCATTCGACCTGTCGGGCCTCACCCGCGCCGACTGGTACAGCGCCTCGGCGGACAGCATGCCGTTCCGTCGCGACGGCCAGGCCAACCACCGGCCCTTCATCCCGCTGCTGGTGCGCGCGCTCGGCTAAACGGGTTGCAGAGACCGCGGGGTAGCCGCTAGCCTCGCGGACGTGCATCGCAATGTCGTAGTAGCCATCCCCAGCGGGGTCTGATCCGGACCGACCCCCCGCTGTGGGTCGGACGCTACTACCCGTCGGTCGCCTCTTCTGAGCCGAAAGACCGACATCATGAGCACCCTCACCACCACTCTCACCGGGCCTCGTTTCGCCGACTTCTTCGACACCCCGCTGCCGCGCGGCCTGCGTGAACTGGCCGGCGACATGTCCTGGGACGACGTCGCCGCGACGTTCTCCAGCACCGGTCCGCTGAGCCTGGACGAGCAGACGGCCGCGTCGCTGGCCGCCGCGCCGGGCCCGCTCGCCGCGCTGACAGCGCTGCTCTACGACCAGGGTTTTGCCGTCGAGATGCTGAACTTCCACCAGTTGCGGGCCGGCGGGCAGACCGCGACCTTCATCCGTGGCACCGACGGGGTGCGCACCGAATGGGCCATCGGCTGGTCGGAGTCCCCGACACAGTCGGCGCTGCGGGCGTTCACCGCCTGCGCGAACCGGCTCGCTTAAACGCCGAAAGGCCAGTTGTTGCACGGCTTCTCGCGAAGTGTGTGCAACAACTGGCCTGTCGAACCCGATGCGTCAGCGGATCGGGCGCAGCACGATCGGCATGCCATCGATCGGCACGGGCATGCCGCCGTAGTCGTAGTGCGGCTGGTAGCCCTTGTGGGGCAGCTCGAGGCGGTAGCGGCGCAGCAGCCGGTGCATGACCGTCTTGATCTCCAGCTGGCCGAACACCATGCCGATGCACTTGTGGGCGCCACCGCCGAAGGGGGCGAACGCGTAGCGGTGCTTCTTGTGCTCGTTGCGCGGCTCGGCGAAGCGGGCGGGATCGAACTTCTCCGGGTCGGTCCACAGCTCGGGCAGCCGATGGTTGATCGACGGCCACGTCATGACGTTGGTGCCGGCGGGCAGGTAGTAGCCCAGGATGTCGGTGTCGCGCACGGTCTGGCGGAAGTTGAACGGCAGCGGGGTCTGCATCCGCAGCGCCTCGTTGATCACCAGGTCGTAGGTTTCCAGCTTCTCCAGCGACTCGATGTCCAGCGGGCCGTCGCCGATCCGGTCGGACTCCTCACGGCAGCGCTCCTGCCATTCGGGGTTGGCCGCCAGGTGGTAGGCCATGGTCGTCAGCGTCGAGGTCGACGTGTCGTGGGCGGCCATCATCAGGAAGATCATGTGGCTGACGATGTCCTCGTCGGTGAACCGCTGACCGTCCTCGTCCTCGGCATGGCACAGCACGCTGAACATGTCGGTGTCCCGCGAGGCCCGCTTCTCGGCGATGCGGCTGTTGAAGTAGTTCTCCAATGTCTCGCGCGCCTTCACGCCACGCCACCAGCTCAGCGGCGGCACCGGCTTGCGGACGATCGCGTTGCCCGCGCGGGTGGTGGTGGTGAAGGCGTGGTTCACCGTGGTGACGAGTTCGCGGTCGGCGCCCGGCTCATGGCCCATGAACACCACCGAGGCGATGTCCAGCGTCAGCTCCTTGACGGCGGGGTAGAACAGGAAGCGCCGGTCGTTGGCCACCCAGTCGTTGGCCAGCACCTGGCTGGCAACGCTGTCGATGTGCTCGACGTAGCCGGTGAGCCGGCTGCGGGTGAACGCCTCCTGCATGATCCGGCGGTGGAACATGTGGTCGTCGAAGTCGCGCAGCATCAGCCCGCCGTCGAAGAACGGACCGATCACCGGGTCCCAGGCGCGCTGCGAGAAATCCTTGTTGCGGTTGGAGAACACGGCCTGGGTGGCATCCGGGCCGATCGTCAGCACCGCGGGCAGTACGGGGGAGAACATGTAGTGCACCGGGCCGTACTTGCGGTACAGGTGCAGGATGAAGTCCGGGCCGCCGCGGAACATCTCGATCATGTGCCCGAACACCGGCAGGCCGGAGTCGCCCATGATCGTCTTGAGGCCGCTGCCGGGGGGCGCCGGGGCCAGCGGGAACTCGTTCCACTCCCGCTCCAGCAACCTCTTCTCGATGGCGCCCATCCCGGGGATCGTCACCGGGGTCGGGGTCAGGCGTCGTTTGGCCTGATCGAGAAGGTAGGCCGGAGTGTTGATTGCGGGCATCGTTGGAGCTCCTGAGAAGATCGTCGGGCTAACAGACCTGTGGTCGATGTCACTCGTAGATGTCATCCTGTATGCCAGACTTGACGCATGTCAAGTTTTGTTCTGGCGCGTCGCGATGTAAAGGTCTAAACCATGACTGCACAGCCGGAACCTGCGCCAGATTCGCCGGTCCGTCGCAGCCGGGGGGACCGGCAACGCGATGCCATCGTCGCGGCCGTCCGCGCACTGCTGGAGGAAAAACCGTTCGCCGACCTGTCGGTGAGCATGATCAGTGAGCGGGCCGGCGTGGCCCGGTCGGGCTTCTACTTCTATTTCGACACCAAGTACGCGGTGCTCGCGCAGATCCTGGACGAGGCGACGCGGGAACTCGAAGAGCTCACCCACCACTTCGCGCCCCGCAGTCCCGGGGAGACGCCGGCCGCCTTCGCCAAGCGGATGGTCGGCAGCGCGGCCCTGACCTTTGCCCACAACGACCCGGTGATGTCGGCCTGCTACGCCGCCCGGGCGACCGACGCCGAGATCCGCCGCATCCAGGACGAGCAGATGCTCGCCGTGATCAAGCAGATCATCGCCGTGGTCGAGAACGAGATGACGGCCGGCACCGCCCACCCGATCTCCGAGGACATCCCGACGCTGATCCGGACCCTCGGTGCCACGACGGTGATGGCGTTCTCCGGGGACCTGCCGTTCTCGGGGCCCGGCGAAGACCGGGACCGCATCGTCGGGGTGCTGGAGAAACTGTGGTTGCACGCGTTGTGGGGCGGCAACGCCGTCTGATCCGGTACCGCCGGTAGCATCTGGGCCATGCCGGATACGTTCGCGGGCAAACGGTGTCTTC
Organism: Mycobacterium sp. P2_H7; assembly: GCF_056403275.1. NCBI lineage: Bacteria > Bacillati > Actinomycetota > Actinomycetes > Mycobacteriales > Mycobacteriaceae > Mycobacterium > Mycobacterium sp. P2_H7. Next base: position 42,161 of record NZ_JBFUFU010000011.1, read on the forward strand.
TGACAGGTGCGGCCAGCGGAATCGGCCGCGCCACCGCCCTGCGGCTGGCCGCCGAAGGCGCCGAGTTGTTCCTCACCGACCGAGATGCCGACGGGCTGGCGGTCACCGCCGCCGATGTGGAGGCACTCGGCGGCATCGTCGGGGCCTACCGGGCCTTCGACATCACCGACTTCGACGCGGTCTGCGCGTTCGCCGACGACGTCCACGCCGCCCACGGGTCGATGGACCTGGTGTGCAACATCGCCGGGATCTCGGCCTGGGGCACCGTGTCGACGCTGACCCATCAGCACTGGAAGTCCATGATCGACGTGAACCTGATGGGGCCCATCCACATCATCGAGACGTTCCTGCCGCCGATGGTGGCCGCACGCCGGGGTGGACACCTGGTCAACGTGTCGTCGGCGGCAGGCATCGTCGCGCTGCCCTGGCATGCGGCCTACAGCGCCAGCAAGTACGGGCTGCGCGGACTGAGCGAGGTGCTGCGTTTCGATCTGGCCCGGCACCGCATCGGGGTGTCGGTGGTGGTGCCGGGTGCGGTCAAAACCGGTCTGGTGCAGACGATTCAGATCGCCGGCGTAGACCGGGAGGATCCCCGGGTGGCCAAGTGGGTGGACCGGTTCGCCGGCCATGCGGTGTCCCCGGAGCACGCCGCGGCCAAGATCCTCGACGGTGTCGCGCGCAACCGTTTCCTCATCTACACCTCGTCCGACATCCGGGCGCTGTACCTGTTCAAGCGGGTCGCCTGGTGGCCCTACAGCGTGAGCATGCGACGGGCGAACCTGCTGTTCACCCGGGCGCTGCGGCCGGACGGGTCCGCTACCCGCGCTTGATGCCCAGCGCGTCGGTCATGGTGAAGAACAGATCGGTCTGATCGGTCAGCGCCACCACATTCGCCGCGCGCGGACCGTAGGCCGCCAGCCGCACCTGGGTGCCGGTGTGGGTCTGGTCCTCGACACCGACGTCGGCCGAGGTTCCGTAGCTGACCACCATGTCCGCGTCGTCGGCGGTGGTGAGCACCCGGGTCAGGCCGGGGTACATGATGTCGCGCACCCGCTCGATGGGCTGCTTGGATTCCTCGGCGATGTCGGCCAGGTCGTCCTGGGAGATCGGCTCGACGATCTGGCTGCTGTGTCCGTGATCGGCGGTCGCGATGACCAGGGTGTTGCCGTCGGACTTGGCGAACTCCAGGGCCTTCTGCACGGCGGCGTCGAACGCCACCGTCTCACCGATCTGGCCGCACGGGTCGGCCATGTGGTCGCGCTTGTCGATCGAGGCGCTCTCCACCTGCAGGAAGAAGCCCTTGGCAGGATCTTTTTCGGAAGTTCCTGTCCGAGCCTTGAGCAGGTCGATGGTCTTCTGCGTCATGGCCGCCAACTCCGGCACCTGCGCACCCCGTTTGGGATTGGGCCCGCACGTGGCGGCCGGCTGCAGGTAGCCCTGCCGCACGGCGGCGGGGCCGGTCCAGCTCACCGGCATGTTGCCGTCGTCGAACAGGCCCAGCAGCGGGGCGTCCTGGTCGGCCTTGGTCACCGCATCGAGTTCGGTTGCGGTGCGGACGATCTGGTAGCCGCGCTCCTTGGCCTGGACCTCGAGCGTCTTGCCCTTGTAGTCGCCGCCGGTGGCCGTCTCGGCGAACGTCTTGGCGCCACCACCCATGGTGATGTCGGGCCGGGCCACCAGCATCTGCTCGGTGATCGAACCGGGTCCGCCGTTCTCCAGGGCTTCCTTGCCGCAGTCCTTCGCGGTCTTGACCGGTCCGTAGCAGCCGCGTTTGGTTATGTGTGAGAACAATGCGGCCGGGGTGGCGTCCTGGATCTCTGAGGTGGTGATGTCTCCGGTCGCGAAGCCTTGCTCCCTGGCGAGTTCCAGGATCGTCTTGTGCGGGTTGGCCCCGATGTCGATGCCCAGGGCGCCGTTGTAGGTCTTGGTGCCGGTGCTCCAGCCGGTGGCGCTCGCCGCGGAATCGGTGACGTAGTCCGGTTTCCCGTCCTTGCGCAGGGCATAGGTGGTGTACTGCCCGGTCAGCGGCAGGGCATCCAGTCCGGTGAAGAAGCCGCCCGCGCCGCGGTCGTAGTTGCGGGCCAGGGTGATCTCGGAGTCGCCCATCCCGTCACCGATCAGCAGGATGACGTTCTTCGCGCCGGAGGCGTTGATGGCGTCGCGGATCGCACCGCTCTGGTCGCCGTCGAATCGGCGCGCGCCCCCGGTGGCGGAGAGGTCGCCGGATGCCGCGCGCTGGACCGGGTTACCGTTCGACTCCGCTTTCTCGTCGCTGCTGCACGCTGCGAGCGGAAGGGCCGCCGCGGCCGCGATGACGGCGATCGTCTTGAGATGGCCACTGATGCGCACCACTGGTTCCCCCTGGTCCCCGATTCGTGGAATCGACGGCGGAATTCAACGGCACCCGGGTGAACGCGGGTTGACGAGTACGCGAACGGCTATCGCTTACCCCAGTCCCACGGTGGAGCGCTGAGCATGGTCTGCCCGTCGACACGGGTTTCGCCCCACTCCTTGTACAGCGCCAGTTCCGAGTCCGCGGCGAGCCGATCCACCAGTGCGGCGGCATGGGTGATGACGACGACCTGGGTTCGGGTGGCGGTCGAGCGGATCATCTCGGCCAGCGGTGCGACGAGGTCGGGATGCAGCGAGGTCTCCGGCTCGTTGAGGACCATCAGAGACGGTGGCCGGGGGCTGGACAACGCGGCGCCCCAGAGCAGGAAACGCAGTGTGCCATCGGACAATTCGGCGGCCCGCAGCGGACGGAGCATGCCCTGTTGGTGCAGGTTCAGCTCGAAGAGTCCGTCGTGCACGGCGACGGAGAGGGTGGCCCCGTCGAATGCGTCGGCCACCGCCCGGGTCAGGTCGTCCTGGCCCACTTCGAGGATGGTCTGCACGGCGGCGGCCAAGTCGGCACCGTCATCGGAGAGCACCGGGGTGCGGGTGCCGATCTGCGGGCGGCGCGCCGGTGCCGCCGAGTCGACCCGGAAACCGTCGTAGAAGCGCCAACCACGCAGCCGGTCCCGCACGGCCGCCAGTTCGGGATGCGTTCCCGGATGGGCGAACTCGGACAGCACGCTGTGGTAGGTGGGCAGGCCGCGGGTGAGTTGGTCGAAGCCGCGGCCGGACTCCGCGCCGACCTCGGCGTACTCCCCGGCGCGGCGGATCAGGATGGTCGCAGGCCGGGCCACCGCACCGGCGAACACCGCTTCGCGTTTGATCTCGGGATCCCGGGCGAACGCCGAGTTCGGCCCGGCGTACTGGGGCAGGCCGAGGTCGATCAGATAACCGAAATCGTCGGAGGCGAAGCCCAGTTCCAGCGACACCGGCCGGGTGCGGGTGGTGCCGGTGCTCTCGCCGGTACGGCGGGCGCCCTTGGTCTGCTCGGGCCCCGCCCACAGCACCGACTCCAGTCCGCCCTCACGGGCCAGTGAGCCGATCACCGCGCCGCGCCCGCAGTCGGCGAGCAACCGCAGCGCTCGGTACACCGACGATTTGCCGGTGCCGTTCGCGCCGGTGATGACGGTCAGCGCGCCCAACGGCAGGGTGAGATCACGCAGCGACCGGTAGCCGCGGACCGCGACGGTGCTCAGCACGGCATCTCCAGTTCCAGCCGCACCCCGAGCAGCCGGATCGGTCGGTCCAGTTCGAACTCGCCGAGCAGAGCCAGTGCGGTGGCGACGATGGGTTCTGCGTCGTTGCCCGCGGTGGCGAGTTTGCGAATCTTGGTGCGGGTGAAGAACGTCTTGGTGCGCACCGTGACCGCGACCCGGGTGACGGTGCGGCCGGCCTCGACGATCTCGGCCAGCGTGCGGTGCGCCAGTTCGACCACGGCGGCGTCCATCTCGGCTCGGTCTATGAGGTCCTGCGGGAACGTCACCACGTGGCTGCGCGACCGTGGGACCCATGCTTCGGTGCTGACGGTGTCGTCGCCACCGCCCTTGGCCAGCAGCAGGATCCAGAGACCGGTGCTCGGCCCGAATGCGGCGGTGAGTGTGGTCGCGTCGGTGGTGGCCAGATCGGCGACGGTGGTGACACCCAGGGTGGCAAGTTTTTTCGACGTCTTGGGCCCGACGCCCCAGAGGGCGTCGACCGGACGGTCACCCATGACCGACATCCAGTTGGCATCGGTGAGCCGGAAGACCCCTGCGGGCTTGCCGAATCCGGTGGCCACCTTGGCACGCTGTTTGTTGTCACTGATCCCGACCGAGCACGACAGCCCGGTCTCGGCGGCGATCACGGTGCGGATCCGTTCGGCGAGGTCGAACGGATCCGCCACGGCCGCACCGATATACGCCTCGTCCCAGCCCCACACCTCCAGGGGGTGACCGAGGTCGCGCAGCAGGCTCATCACCTGTTCGGAGGCTTCGTCGTAGGCGGCCGGATCCGACGGGAGGAATGTGGCCTCCGGGCATTTTCGGGCCGCCGTGCGCAACGGCATGCCCGCGTGCACGCCGAACTCACGCGCCTCATAGGAGGCGCAGGTGACCACCTTGCGAGGTTCGGCGGGGTCACCCGAGCCTCCGACGATCACCGGCAGGCCGACGAGTTCGGGATGCCGCCGCAGTTCGACCGAGGCCAGGAACTGGTCCAGGTCGACGTGCAGGATCCAGGGTTTCATGTGCCGCAGAGCTTGCGGGCCACGCTTTCCCATGCGTCGCCGAGGCGGTCGAGGTCCTGGCCGCGATCGTTGACCTGATGTTCGATGTAGTCCGCGTCCAGCAGTGCCACCAGTGCGTCGGCCTGTGCGTTGAGATCACCTGTGGTACCGGCAGATTCGAGCAACATCCGGACGTGGGTGTGGTGCAGCGTGGCGGGGGAGTTGAACCGCATCTGCGGGTCACGGTTGGCATCCGAGAGCAGCGCGTAGTGCGTGCGGACGAATCGCAGCCGTTCCCGTCCGTAGGCCAGCAGGCGATCCAAGGGCGGGGCGCCGGGCCCCAGCGGTGGTGGACCGAACATGAAGGCCTGCTGTTCGGCCTTCTCGTCCTCGTCGAGCAGCACGATCATGAGGCCGGCCCGGCTGCCGAAGCGCCGGAACAAGGTGCCCTTGCCCACCCCGGCGGCTGCGGCGACGTCGTCCATCGACATGCCGTCGGCGCCGCGTTCGGCGATGAGTCGGCGTGCCGCGTCCAGCAGCAGCGCGCGATTGCGCGCGGCGTCGCCGCGTTCGTGCGCGACGGCGCCGGTCAGCGGCAGCGCTATCAGGGGTTCAGGGGCGCCCATACCTGCACTTTAACTCAGCCGGAATTATTCGGACCACAGTCCGGTTAAGGTGTGTGACGATGGAAACGACCGTACAGACTGGGGAGTGAAAATGTCGGAGACGAAGGTGTTGGTTCTGCTGGGTAGCTTGCGCGCCGCATCGCTGAATCGCCAACTGGCCGAACTGGCCGTCGAGTCCGCCCCGGACGGGGTGACCTTGAGCCTTTACGAGGGCCTCGGCGACCTGCCGCATTACAACGAGGACATCGACAACGAGGACGTGCCCGCCTCGGTGGTGGCACTGCGTGATGCCGCCGCCGTCGCCGATGCGGCCCTGGTGGTCACCCCCGAATACAACGGCAGCATCCCCGGCGTGCTCAAGAACGCCATCGACTGGCTGTCGCGCCCGTGGGGCAACGGCGCGCTGAAGGACAAGCCGCTGGCTGTCATCGGAACCGCGCTGGGCCAGTTCGGCGGTGTGTGGGCGCATGACGAGACCCGCAAGTCGTTCGGCATCGCGGGTCCGCGGGTGATCGACGAGAAGCTGTCGATCCCGTCGAAGGCGTTCGACGGGAAGCATCCGCGCGAGACCGCCGATGTGGCGGCGAGCGTGCGCGACGTGGTGGGCAAGCTGGCCGCCGAGGTCGGCTGAGCCAGTTGGCGATCCCGCCACCGGCCCCTCGATGACGCAATAGACTGCCGTCTCTAGGGGCCGGCGCGCCGGTTCGGCTCCCAGACGTGGGATGTTGACGGGCGACTGATGGCCACAGTCCTGGCGTACACCTCTCCAGCGCTGGGCAATCTGTATCCGATTGTCGCGCTGCTGATCGAGTTGCGTCGTCGCGGTCATCGCATCGTGTTGCGCACCCTGGAATCCGGGGTGCCGATCGGGCTGGGCGCTGGTTTCGACGCAGCGCCGATCGATCCGCGGATCGAAGCGGTGCAGATGACCGATTGGACGGCGCGCACCGGGCTCGGCACGATCAAGCGGGCCTTCGACGTCTTCGGCGAGCGCGCCGAGCTCGAGGTACGCGACGTTCAGGCAGCCATCGGTGCGGCTGCGCCCGACGTTGTCATCCTCGACTGCAACTGTTGGGGAGCTCCGGCAGCAGTCGAGGCGGCGGGCCTGCTGTGGGCGACGTTCTGGGCCTACCCGCCGTACCTCACCTCACGTTCTTCGCCGCCCTTCGGGCCCGGGTTGCTGCCCCATGCGGGGATGTTCGGGCGGCTGCGCGACGGCGTGTTGAGCATGGTCACGCGGGGACTCGTCGAGCGGGCGATGATCGAACCGATCAACCACATCCACCGGGGACTCGGCCTCGCGCCCGTGCGCTCCGCTGACGAATTCGTGATGCGTGCGCCGCTGATTCTGGTGGGAACCGCAGAGCCGTTCGAATACGCCCATCCCGACTGGGACGAGCGTGTCGCCATGATCGGGCCGTGTGAATACCGGCCGCCGGCCGGCGCGGCGATGGACGTGCTCGCGATCCGCGACCGCCCTGTGGTCCTGGTGACCACGTCCTCGGAACGTCAGGGCGACGACGGGTTGCCGATCACCGCGCTCGCGGCGCTGGCCGACGAGCCGGTACATGTCGTGGCGACATTTCCGTGCGGTGTGCCCGAGGGCCTCGCCGTTCCGGCCAACGCGACGGTGCGGCGCATCGTCGATCACGGGGCGTTGCTCGACCACGCGGTGTGCGCGATCACCCACGGCGGTATGGGCGTCACGCAGAAGGCCCTGGCCCGAGGAGTCCCGGTGTGCGTAGTGCCCTACGGGCGTGACCAATTCGAGGTGGCGGCGCGTGTGGTGGTGTCGGGGAGCGGGACCCGGCTGAGCCGGCGACGACTGACCGCCTCGCGGCTGCGTTCCGCGGTCGCCGAAGCGATGACGATGTCGGGTGGCGCGGCCCGGGTGGCCGCGGGGCTCGCCGCCGCCGGAGGTGTCACGCGCGGCGCGGACCTGCTCGAGCGACGACTGCTCGACACCGCAGGCGCTGAGGCCTGAACGGATGGACGCGTCCTGTCTTCGGTGCGGTACGCAGCCACGAACAGGTGCCAGATTCTGCGACGGGTGTGGCGCCCCGATCGAGGCGACGCCCCATCATCCCGAGTTCAAACAGGTCACCGTGCTGTTCGCCGACGTGGTGCGGTCCATGGACCTCGCCGCGGCGCTGGGCACCGAGCGCCTGCGTGAGGTGATGAGCGATGTGTTTCGCCGGTCGCGCCACATCGTCACGCATTATGGCGGCTCGGTGGAATTCACCGGGGACGGCATCATGGCCATCTTCGGTGCGCCGGTCGCGTTGGAAGATCACGCTTTTCGCGCCTGTCTGGCCGCCCTCGACCTCCAGGGCGCGATGCGGACGCTGGCCACCGAGGTGCGACGGCGCGACGACGTGCGTCTGGAACTGCGGGTCGGGCTGAACTCCGGACAGGTCATTGCGGGTGAAATCGGCGCCGGCAGTTTCACCGCCGTCGGAGCCCACGTCGGGATGGCACAGCGGATGGAAGCGGCCGCCCCACCGGGTGGTGTGATGCTCAGCAATTCCACCGCGCACCTCGTGGAGGGCACCGTCGAGATGGGTGCGGTGGAACACCTGCGCATCAAGAACTCCGAAGACCTGGTGGCGGGGCGGACGTTGGTCGCTGTGGCGGTGACCGGATTGGGGCTTGGGCATTCACGATCCACCTTGGTGGGGCGAGACGCGGAGCTGGGTGTGCTGTGTGCGCACCTCGACGCGGCGCTGGCCGGCGCAGGCGTCGCGGTCGGCGTGGTCGGGCCGCCGGGCATCGGCAAGAGCCGGCTGGTCGCGGAGACGCTGAAACGTGGCGAGATGCGCGGCATCGGGGTGGTGTCCACCTACTGCGAGGCACACACCCGTGATGTCCCGTTCCACGCGGCGGCCCGGTTGTTCCGTGACCTGACCGGGGTGGGGAGTCTGCATGGTCAGGAGGCCCGGGACTGCGTCCGTGCGCATCTGGCCGGCGCCGAGCCCACGGATGTTCTCCTACTCGATGATCTGCTGGGCATCGCCGAACCCGACATCGACTTGCCCGTGGTCGATCCGGATGCTCGCCGCCGGCGAATCACGGCTCTGCTCACGCGTGTCTCGGCAGCGCGGACCACTGCCGACGTGTACGTGATCGAAGACGCGCATTGGATGGACGATGCCAGTGAATCGACGATTGCCGGTTTCCTGTCGGCGCTCGGCCATTCGATGGCGTTGATCACCTACCGGCCCGAGTATCACGGGAAGCTGGCGGAGCTCGCCGCGCTGGACACGTTGACCCTTGTCCCACTGGATGATTCGCAGGCCCATGCGTTGATCGGCGAACTCGTCGGCGCCGACCCGTCGGTGAGATCGCTGGCCGCGCAGATTTCTGAGCACGCCGCGGGAAACCCCTTCTTCGCCGAAGAGATCGTCCGGGATCTGGCTGAACGTGCCGTCCTGCAAGGAAGCCCGGGAGCGTTTGTGGCCGATGGCGGGGCCACGGTCATCGGCGTGCCGGCGACGCTGCAGGCCACCATCGCCGCCCGCATCGACCGACTCGGTGACGCAGCCAAGAGCGCGTTGAACGCGGCGGCGGTCATCGGATCACGATTCGGCGAGGACCGGCTGGCGCAGCTGGTCGCCCGGCTCTGTATCGACGTGCTCCTGGACGCCGAGATGATCGAGAAGCTCGACTCCGACCACGGCGTCGAATACGGGTTCCGTCACCCACTGATCCGGACCGTCGCCTACCAATCTCAGCTGCGCTCCGAGCGGGCCAGGCTGCACCGCAGGTTGGCCTCGACGATCGAGCGCGACGGACCGGGAACCCCTGACGAGAACGCGGCGCTGATCGCCACCCATCTCGAGTGCGCCGACGAGCTGACTGCCGCGTTCGCCTGGCACATGCGGGCCGGGAACTGGTTGGCACTGCGAGATCTCGCGGCAGCCCGCGCCAGTTGGCAGCGTGCCGGGCAGGTGGCCAAGTTGTTGCCCCTCGATGCCCCGGACCGGCCGTCCATGCTCATCGAAACCGGCGCCGCACTGTGCGGAAGTTCCTGGCGGATAGGACTTGCCGAGGCGGAGAAGAACTTCGACGATCTCCGCCGGCTCTGCGCGGATCGCGGCGACCGCCGATCGCTGGCCATCGGTATGTCGGGCTACATGATGGCGCTGACGATGCACAATCACCCGAGGGACGCTTCCGAACTCGCCTCCCGCCTGCAGCAGTTGCTCGACAGCATCGGGGACGAGGATCTCACCGTCGCCGCATCGTTCGGGATTCTGGCGGCCAAATGGGAGACCGGCGAGGTGCACGACGTCCTGGCCGTGGCGCAGCGTGTCATCGACCATGACGTCGATGAGGCGCGCGGTGTGAGATTTGTGGGATCCCCGCGAGTGCTCTCGCTGGCGCTGCGCGGCGTCGCCCGGATGTCTCTGGGCAGCCCGGGGTGGAAGGACGATCTCGACCAGGCCATCGCCACGGCGCGTGAGCTCGATCCGCTGATGAACGTGGTCGCCGGTCTGCACAAGTACGCACAGATCGGTGTGGGCGCGTTGCAGTCCGGACCCGACGCGCTGCGCGACACGGCTGCGTCCCTCGCTGTCGCCGAGCGGTCCGGGGACGACTTCACCGTCGTGCACGCACACCTGGCGCGGGGGATAGCCCTGGTGGGCCGCGGCGGCGCCGAGAGCGAGGCCGGTTACGAACACCTGAACCAGGCCCGCCACGCGGCGCTGCTGGGGTATGGCAACTCGTCGATAGTCCTGATTGCCGACATCCACTTCGCACACCGCCGCCGTCGACTCGGTGATCTCGACGGGGCCGTCGCGCTCGCGTCGGCGAGCGTGGACGAGCTGTTCGCCCTTGGCTCGGTGGTGTGGCGTGGCCCGGCCACCAGCGCGCTCGTCGAGGCGCTAGTCGCCCGACGCGCCCCTGGCGACGTGCAGGCGGCGCAGGCCGCGATCGAAAGACTGCAGGCTGATCCTGTCGATCACGGGTTCCTGCTGCACGAGGTGGCGCTACTGCGCTTACGTGCGCTGGTTGCCGGGGCCGAGGGCGACGAGGACGGCTACCGGCGCTGGGCGCAGCAGTACCTGGCGTTGGCCGCCTCGTGTGGGTTCGACGGCCATATCACGGCCGCGTCGGCGATGGTCTGAGGCGCCACCACCTTTTTGCTGTCCGGTGCCGGCCTGCCCGACTTGTCGGTACCTGCTGATAAACCGGCCTCATGGCACGACACACCCGGATGTGACATGCGACACGCCGGGGCGTGTCGTGTACACAGGGCTTACGACCAGGGAATTCCATGAATGTTGTTCAGAACATCTTGTATCTGTTCGGTTTGTCGGACACTAGGTGTAGTGTTTGGCGAACCGACGGACCCCCAGGAGTACGGGTCAGCCGGGGCCAGGGAACCGGTGGTAGATCGTCTCTAATCCGCCGCAATCAGGGCCCTGCGAACCGGAATGACCGGGTCCGCAGGAACGCTGTAACAGATAAGTTGCCAGTCCATCCGTAGAGGAGCCACGCAGATGACCGTCACCGTGTACACCAAGCCCGCGTGTGTGCAGTGCAATGCCACCTACAAGGCCCTCGACAAGGCGGGTGTTGCCTACGACGTGGTCGACATCAGCGTCGACACCGAGGCCCGTGACTATGTGATGGCACTGGGCTACCTGCAGGCGCCGGTCGTGGTGGCCGGCGGTGAGCACTGGTCGGGCTTCCGCCCGGACCGCATCAAGGCACTCAGCGCCGCTGCGGTCACCGCGTAGTCACAGCACACCGGGAGGGGGTCGACGGGTGACGAACCTGGTCTATTTCTCCAGCGTCTCCGAGAACACCCACCGCTTCGTCCAGAAGCTGGGAATCCCGGCGACCCGGATCCCGCTCAAAGAGCGGATCAAGGTCGATGAGCCCTTCGTTCTGGTGTTACCGACCTATGGCGGCGGGCACGCGACGCCGGACATCAGTAGCGGGGGCTACGTCCCCAAGCAGGTCATCGCGTTTCTCAACGACGAGCACAACCGGTCGTTGATCCGCGGCGTCATCGCCGCGGGCAACAACAATTTCGGTGAGGAATTCGCCTACGCGGGCAATGTGGTGTCCGCGAAGTGCGGAGTGCCCTACCTCTACCGCTTCGAACTCATGGGAACCCCGGACGACGTCGACGCCGTCCGTTCGGGACTGCAAGATTTCTGGAAGGAACAGACGTGCCACCAACCGTCACAGCTGCAGAGCCTGTAACCACCGGCGCTCATGCGCTCCCGGGGGAGACGGACTACCACGCGCTCAACGCGATGCTCAACCTGTACGACAAAGACGGCAACATCCAGTTCGACAAGGATGTACTGGCCGCGCGTGAGTACTTCCTGCAGCACGTCAACCAGAACACGGTGTTCTTCCACAACCAGGACGAGAAACTCGACTACCTGGTCAAGGAGAACTACTACGAGCGTGAGGTGCTCGACCAGTACCCGCGCAATTTCGTCAAGAGCCTGCTGGATCGTGCGTACGCCAAGAAGTTCCGCTTCCCGACCTTCCTCGGAGCGTTCAAGTACTACACCTCGTACACGTTGAAGACCTTCGACGGAAAGCGCTATCTGGAGCGCTTCGAGGACCGTGTGGTGATGGTGGGGCTGACCCTGGCCGCCGGCGACACCGTGCTCGCCGAGAAACTGGTCGACGAGATCATCGATGGCCGGTTCCAGCCGGCCACCCCGACCTTCCTCAACTCGGGCAAGAAGCAGCGCGGCGAGCCGGTGTCCTGCTTCCTGCTGCGCATCGAGGACAACATGGAGTCAATCGGGCGCTCCATCAACTCGGCACTGCAGCTGTCCAAGCGCGGCGGCGGAGTTGCGTTGCTGCTCTCCAACATTCGCGAGCACGGCGCACCGATCAAGAACATCGAGAACCAGTCCTCGGGCGTCATCCCGATCATGAAGCTGCTGGAGGACTCGTTCTCCTACGCCAATCAGCTCGGGGCCCGTCAGGGTGCCGGCGCGGTGTACCTGCACGCGCATCACCCTGACATCTACCGCTTCCTGGACACCAAGCGCGAGAACGCCGACGAGAAGATCCGGATCAAGACGCTGTCCCTGGGCGTCGTCATCCCGGACATCACGTTCGAACTGGCCAAGAAGAACGAGGACATGTACCTCTTCTCGCCGTACGACGTCGAGCGCGTCTACGGCATCCCGTTCGCCGACATCTCGGTCACCGAGAAGTACTACGAGATGGTCGACGACGCGCGGATTCGCAAGACCAAGATCAAGGCCCGCGAGTTCTTCCAGACGCTGGCCGAGCTGCAGTTCGAGTCGGGATACCCGTACATCATGTACGAGGACACGGTGAACCGGGCCAACCCGATCGCAGGCAAGATCACCCACTCCAACCTGTGCTCGGAGATCCTGCAGGTCTCCACGCCGTCGCTGTTCAACGAGGATCTGTCCTATGCCAAGGTGGGCAAGGACATCTCGTGCAACCTCGGCTCGCTGAACATCGCCAAGGCGATGGATTCGCCGGACTTCGCGCAGACCATCGAGGTGTCCATCCGGGCGCTCACCGCAGTCAGCGATCAGACCCACATCTGGTCGGTGCCGTCCATCGAACAGGGCAACAACAGCTCACACGCCATCGGCCTGGGGCAGATGAACCTGCACGGTTACCTGGCGCGCGAGCGGATCCTGTACGGCTCCGAAGAGGGTGTGGACTTCACCAACATCTACTTCTACACCGTGCTCTACCACGCGCTGCGCGCCTCGAATCTCATTGCGATCGAACGGGGTACGCGCTTCGGCGGGTTCGACCAGTCGAAGTACGCCTCGGGCGAATTCTTCGACAAGTACACCGATCAGGTGTGGGAGCCTGCCACCGCGCGGGTGCGTGAGCTGTTCGCCGATGCCGGGATCCGCGTCCCGACGCAGGACGACTGGAAGGCGTTGAAGGAGTCGGTGCAGGCGCACGGCATCTACAACCAGAACCTGCAGGCCGTCCCGCCGACGGGGTCGATCTCCTACATCAACCACTCGACCTCCTCGATCCACCCGGTGGCGAGCAAGATCGAGATCCGCAAGGAAGGCAAGATCGGCCGTGTCTATTACCCGGCGCCATATCTGACCAACGACAACCTGGATTACTACCAGGACGCGTATGAGATCGGCTACGAGAAGATCATCGACACGTACGCCGCGGCCACCCAACATGTGGACCAGGGGCTGAGCCTGACGCTGTTCTTCAAGGACACCGCCGACACCCGCGAGGTCAACAAGGCGCAGATCTACGCCTGGCGCAAGGGCATCAAGACGCTGTACTACATCCGGCTGCGCCAGATGGCCCTGGAGGGCACTGAGGTGGAGGGTTGCGTCAGCTGCATGCTGTAGGAACCGCGGAGCGTAATCAGGACTAGATGATGGGCGAAGTTACCGAAACCAATGCCGCGCCGGGCGGAGCATCGCCCGGCTGCGGACGGTTTCAGGTGCTCGCTCTCGACGGTGGTGGAGTCAAGGCACTATTTGCTGCCCATGTGCTGGCACGGCTCGAAGACGACCTGGGTGTATGTGTCGCAGATTCGTTTGACCTGATCGCTGGGACATCTGCGGGTGGCATCATCGCCCTCGGCCTCGGCGCAGGAATGCGCCCTCGCGAGATCGTCGATAAGTACACCAAGATGATTCCGCGCATTTTCCCTCGCAGCCGTCGAGCCCGATGGGGTTACCTGCCGCGGGCCACCCGCCCCGCCTACTCGGGTGACGTACTGCGCGAAGCGCTGGGCGATGTCTTCGGCACCCGGCTGCTTGGGGAAAGCCTCAAGAGACTGGTGGTCCCGTCGTGGAGCGTCGAGCGGGGTGAGGTGCATATCTTCAAGACGCCACATCATGAGCGATTGCGCCGAGACTGGCGACTTCCCATGGCCGACGTCGCCGTTGCCACAGCGGCTGCGCCGACATACTTCCCGGCGGCCGTTGTTGATGGGCAGAGACTTATCGACGGCGGAGTGTGGGCCAACAATCCATCCGTGGTCGCGATCGGCGAAGCGGTTAGCATGCTCGACGTCGATCTCGGCTCCATCCGGGTGCTGAACATCGGCACCATCGACCAGCGAGTCAATCACCGTGAACGTCTCGACACTGGCGGCTGGGCTAGTTGGATGAAAGCTGCTGTACCGCTGATGATCACGGCCTCTGGTCGTGGCATGCAAGGGACGGCGACGCATCTAGTCGGCAAAGAGAGCTTCGCCCGCTTTGACGCGATGGTGCCTGGTGACGTGTTCACGCTGGATCGGGCGGACCCAGCTGCGCTCGCTGGGCTCGCGGCAGGTCAGAGCCGAGTCCTCGGCCCGGTTTACGTCGAAAAGTTCGCCGACCACATCGCGAGCCCGTACACCCCCAATCACCAGCCGGGCTTTGCTCCGGCCACAATGCCTGGAGGCGAATCATGAAACATGACGACTACTTCAAGAACTTTCTCGAGAACACGGTCAACATGTCGCGGTTCAACCTGGACCTGCTGAGCGCCCGCGTCGACACCGTCTACGGAGTTTTGAAAGCCGACGCCGATGTTGGGCCCTTGATCAAGAAGAAGATTCCGCAAGGTTCATGGCCTCAGGAGACGATCATTCGGCCACAGAATGGCAAGGCGTTCGACGGCGACTTCATGGTGCAAATGGTCCAGAACCCCGATTGGGAGGCCGACAAGAAGAAGTACGGTGACGCCATCTATCGCGTGCTGCACAATACTTCGCCGTACAAGGACATGCCCCACGGTCGCAGGTGTCGCTGCGTCTACCTCCAGTACGCCAACAACGCGATGCATCTCGACATTGTTCCGTTCGTGATCGACGCAAACGGTGCCCAGTGGATCATCAACCGAGATGACAACGAATGGGAACGCACCGACACCGACGGCTTCACTGCCTGGATGAAGGCTAAGGACAAAATTGCGAATCGAAACCTGCGGAAGGTTATTCGCATCATGAAATTCCTTCGTGACCACAAGAATTCGTTCACCGGCACAAAGTCAATCCTGCTAACAACACTGCTTGGTGAGCGAGTTGAGGAGTGGCGCAAAATCGTCGACGCGGGCTACTACAGTGACTTGCCGACAGCATTGCTGCATATTGTTGCCGACCTTGATGATTGGCTGCAGGCCCGGCCCTACAAGCCAGTCATCATGGACCCGGCTGAAACGGGCACTTCATTCGATCATCGCTGGACGCAGGAGACATATGCCTACTTCCGGGATCGGATCCATGTTCACGCTGCCGAAATCAAGGCAGCCTACAAAGAGACCGACTTCGAGGAGAGCGTCAAGAAATGGCAAGCCTTGTTCGGTGACGGGTTCACGGCCCCGAAGGCCGATTCGTCGAGCGGAAAGTACGCCGCCGTCGGTGCTGGTGCAGGTGCAGCTAGTCCCGCGACCGTGAGCCTTTCGGGGCGCGCGGGGTGACAAAGCCTCGCCTGAGTGAGTGGCAGCGTCAGGTCCTGGCCGACCTGGACGCGGTCGCTGCTGCGTACCCGGGCGATGTTGTGATGCTGGGAAAGTACCGACTTCAGCAATCAGGCTCAATGCAACTGCGACTGAGTCTCCGCACTGCCGATATCCCTCGCGTCGCCGGTGGGTTGCACCTCGGTTCGCAAGAGGAAGTGATTGTCACGGTTGGCCGCGCAGAGTTAACGCCTCCCATTGTGGAAGTCGATCATCTCCGCTTCCTGCACTACCCACATGTGCTGGCCGGACGCCGCCTGTGCGTCTATCTGGATCCGTCGCGGGAATGGGATCCCGCCAGCGGTTTTCGTGGATTTCTCGATCGCCTCTTCCAGTGGTTCCACGACGCTGCGGCTGGACGATTCGACGCGCAGACGGCGTTGTACCATGCGGTCGGTGGATTCATTCATGCTGACAAGCGAGCTCCCACTATCGTTGTGCGCGAAGCAGTTCGAACTGAAGTGCGCGCTCAGCACGGTTGGCTTGTAGACCGAACGCCACATCGATTCGACTTGTGTCTGAAACGGCCACCGGGGGCTGGGGGAGTGAACCAAGTCCCGGTCGTCACACTTGATGCCGACCTACCATTCGGTGCCGGAATCGATTTGCGAAGCTTCCTGCAGGTGGTTGATGATCCTTATCTCGGTCACCCGCCGGCCCCAGGCTCTGCTTGTTGGGGCTCAGGAGCGGTCACTGGCCTGGCGGCCATGATATTGACCGTCTTAGGCGCGAGCGCAATCCGTAAGGTGGACGGGAGCCCGCAACGGTTGATCGTCGCGGTGCCTCATCCGGCAGGCGGACCACCGCATCTGCTGGCCGCTAATGTTCCGGCTCGTGGTGCTGACCACATTCGCGCGCTCGTCCGAGCGAAATCTAGCGGGCGCTGCATAATGGAAATCGATCCGGAGCACCTCGACCCGGCCACACCGCTGGAATGGTGGCCGGTGTCCGATGAGCGTGAGGACGTCACGACCCGACGCGACGCGACGCGGCCAGTGGCGGGATACGCGGGCAGGACTGTTCACGTCTGGGGTTGCGGTGGCCTCGGCTCTTGGGTTGCAGAGTTTGTGGTGAGGGCTGGCGCTAAGAAGGTGGTTCTGTGTGACCCCGGCACAATCTCTGGTGGTCTGCTCGTACGCCAGAACTTCATTGAGGCCGATGTCGGCAACACAAAGGTCGATGCCCTCGCTCAACGTCTTCGGGCAATCAGCGACACGGTAGAGGTAGTGTCGCATGACGAGGTGATTCCCGCTGACGGGATCGATGGCTGTGACGTCATTATTGATGCCACGGTCAACATCGCAATTGGTCGACTGCTCGATGACATCGCTCGCACCTCGGGCAACCGCCCGTTACTGGCGCAAATTGCCACCGATGCTCGTACCGGGACGATGGGGATTATGACCGTCTCAGCGTCCCCCTTGCGAGACGGCCCAATGGCGATCGACCGCCGAGCCGGCAAGCAGATAGTGACCGACGGTTCGCTCGAGGCGTTCCACGTGCTCTGGAATTCGTCTTCACATGAGGATCAACTGATCCCTACGCGAGGCTGTTCGACACCGACATTCCACGGCTCGGCAGCTGATTTGGCCGGGGTTGCTGCCAGCCTGGTGAGTATTTTGGGCGCGCATCTCGGAAAAGACGGCGTGTTGTCTGGCACGCACCTGATCTCTCTGCCACACGGGGAGGCAGGGCCATTGCGTGCTTTCGTTATTGCTCCTCCGTCCGTTGGCTCAGACGCTGATTCGGTCGGAGCAGCGTAAAACTCGGGCCGCTGTTTGTCAGTCGTTGAGAACCAGCACGCTTACGTAGGAATCGTCGATTCGCTCATACAAATCAACGGCCGGATGGGCGCTCTTCATCACTGAACGCCCCGCCTCGATGGCAACGCTGACGGGCGCCGACGCGATGAGGTGCCAACGCTGCGCTGATGGGTACAACGATTCGGACGCGGCAAGCGCGGCGCGCCAGCGGTGCGCAAAGTTGGACAGCGACGCCTCGTGTGACATTAGCGTGGGCCCTGGTGGAATCGCGACCGGGCGGATTTCAATGCGAGGTGAATCAGCGAGGTATGCAGGGAGCCGGTCGGTGTCAACCTCACTGGTCACCGCGCAGATGAGCACAACGTCATTAGCATCCGTTTGTGTCTCGGGCGTGAGCACCTCAAAATCGACGGGTTCGCTCTGATCGGTCCAAGACCAACCTGCGAACTGATCGCGGTGCTTTTGGAAGATCCGGGTCGGCGTCTTGTCGTCTAGCTGCCACCCGAGGTAGACCAATAACGGGATCGGAGCAATTGCGAAGACGGAAATGTGCTCGACGTCGCCGCAGTTGACCGCTTGTCTCACAAGATCGATCGTGTCATCGATCGACTGCTGAGCGCTCTCCCAAAATCCTCGGCCACCGGCAGCACCGTTGATCCGGCAGGTGAAATCCCCGCTGCGTTGCGTCTCGACCAGACCTAGATAATTCACTGACAGGAGCGTCTCGGCGACCTCCCGCTGAGACGCGAGTGCAAGCGAACCCCGGATTTTGCTTCCGACGCGTAACGCGGCGGTCCTCGTCAGTCCGCCGTTCTGGGTGACCATCTCGATGCGTCGTTCAAACGATTCTTTAATCTCACGCAGCTTGTCGGGCGGGAAGAAGTCAATGTGGTCAGGGTGGTCGATGATCTTGTGGCAGTCGTGGCAAAGAAGCAGCAGGTTCTCCTCAGCCTCGGTGTCTACAACACCGTCATTATCCTTGCGGCGCGGTGAATCCGGCCCAGCGACGGCTCCAATGTTGTGCGCAAGCTCAGCGAGCAATACCGAGTGCAAATAGGTTCTTGAATCGCCAAGCAGGCGGCGGTTGCAGAACGTGCATCGGCCAGCAGTCCGGGCCCATAGTGCGTTGCGCACAGAGTCTTTGATGTCTTCGCGCTTGACTGTCGTGTCGCGCCCGTCAGTTGCCAATTCTGAGCTCTCTGCTGGACAGGCGGGTCAGCGGCCCGTCTCGAATCTCGCGTACGGCGAGTTCAGAGACTGCCGTCGGCTCTGAATCCTACGCATCCTTTAGACCCTCTTCGTGGTGATATCGACTGGCGACTCAAGGATTCGGTGCGCAAGCACGGCATCTACAACCAGAACCTGCAGGCCGTGCCGCCGACCGGTTCGATCAGCTACATCAACCACTCGACCAGCTCGATCCACCCGGTGGCCAGCAAGATCGAGATCCGCAAGGAAGGCAAGATCGGTCGCGCCTACTACCCGGCGCCGTACCTCACCAACGACAACCTGGACTACTACCAGGATGCGTACGAGATCGGGTACGAGAAGATCATCGACACCTACGCCGCGGCCACCCAGCACGTGGACCAGGGCCTGTCGCTGACGCTGTTCTTCAAGGACACTGCCGATACCCGTGAGGTCAACAGGGCGCAGATCTACGCCTGGCGCAAGGGAATCAAGACGCTGTACTACATCCGGCTGCGCCAGATGGCCCTGGAGGGCACTGAGGTGGAGGGTTGCGTCAGCTGCATGCTGTAGCGCTCGCATAGTCAAGGAAACAGGCCAGGGGACACGTCCCCTGGCCTGTCTTGGACGCGGGTTGGGAACAACTGCTCGTTTCTGTTATCTCTGTGCGCGATGAGTTCCGGAGCCCAGCCCGGTCTACCACCGTGACGGCACCCGCTTCCGGAGGCCGCGGACCACAGGAGCCCCCGATGCATACCGCCCTCTTCGTGAACCTGCCCGTCGCCGACGTCGAGCGCTCGAGAAAGTTCTTCGCCGACCTCGGCTACTCGTTCAACCCGACATTCTCGGGACCGACCGCGGCGACAGTCGTGTTGGGCGGGAACCAGTTCGCGATGCTGATACAACGCGATGCCTTCGATGCGCTACACCCGTTCGAGACTGCGGCGCCCTCGGTGAAGGAGTGCGTGATCTGTCTGGGCGTGGACAGCCGGGAGTGCGTGGACGAGTTGGTGGACCGTGCCCACACAGCCGGTGGCACCACCGGCGACACCGAGGATCACGGCGACATGTACGGCCGCAGCTTCACCGACTTGGACGGTCACTCGTGGCAGATCTTCTGGATGGACCCGGCCGCCGTCGAGGAGGGCGCCGAGGAGTTGGACGCCGCGGTGGGGTGACGGGGCTGAATGTGCTGTGTGAAACCATCCGACCATGAGCACGGCGGGGACCGCACCGGACGCACCACGACCGGACCATCGGGTCAAGTACGTGTTGGCCGTGGCCATATCGATCGTTGTGGCCATCGCCGCGGTGGTCATGGTCGTCGGGGACGTTCCGGGTCGGCTCAGCCGGGCGTTGAGCGGCGGGGCGAGTGGACCGCTGTTCTCCGCGCAACGGCTGGACGCGGAACTCGACGTGGTGCGCGCCCGGCTCGGCGAGCTGCCGATGCGGCGTGTGGACGTGACGTCCAATCTGATCTCGGTTGAGGCCGTCGCCGCTGACGGTCAGCTTCACAAGTACTGGGTGCGCGACGGCGAGGTGGAGGACGTGGACTCGATCGCCGATTTGCATGCCGGGGAGACGGCGTTTACTGCGGCAGATCTGTCGGGGCAGCGGATACGGGCGGCGGTGGCCGATGTCCGCAGTCTCGGCAAGCCCGGCGACATCGAACTGGTGTCCTATATTTTCCGTCCGACGCATCCGCTGTCGGTGGCCGTGTGGATCCGGCACGACCCGGTGAGCTCGGTGCTGCACTTCGACCCGCGGGGCGGTTCCGCCGTGGTGCGCGAGGAGTCGATCGAGACCGACGAGCACACCTCATCGTTCGGCGGCTGCTGGTGTTGACGAGGCGGTCACCGGAGCGGATACGCGGGTACCAGGTGCCCCCGTGCGCGATGATGTCCCGGTGTCGACAACTGTCGAGGCGATCCTCATCACCGCCCTGGTCTTCGGGATCGTCGCTGCGATGTTCGGGCTGATCTACGTATGGGACAAGCGCGGCAAAGGGTCTCGACTGGAGCAGCGCGTCCATCGCTTCTTCGATCGCATCAGCGACCTGTTCGACCGGTAGCGATACTCAGCTCTTGCGCGGCTTGTCCGCCTGCAAGGCCTTCACCCGGCGCTGCTCGCTCAGCACTTCTTGGTAGCTCTCGCGTTCGGCGACCAGCCACTCGGGCTTCTCCTCGACCAACGCGTCGATCTCGTCGGTGGTGAGTGCATCCCCGACACCACCGCGCGCGAGGCCGGCGATGGAGATGCCGAGCTTGGCCGCGACAAGGTTCTTCGGGTGCGGGCCGTTCTTACGGAGATCCTTCAGCCACTGCGGCGGGTCCTCCTGCAGGGCAGCCAGCTCGTCGCGGGTGATCGCATTTTCCTGGAACTCCGGTGGTGTCGCCGGCAGGTAGACGTCCAGCTTCTTCGCCGCGGTGGCGGGTTTCATGGACTGCGCATTCGGCCTGCTCATGCGCAGAGCTTATCGGTAGCCTGATTCGGTGACCCCGATCTCCCTCACCCTCGGGTATGTCCCCGGCGGGACGCCCGCGAAGTGGGCCAGGATCTGGTCGGACCGTCACCCCACCATCCCGCTGCAGTTACGCGCCGTCGCCGCGGTCGATGCGGCCGACGCGGTCCGGGCCGGCACCGTCGACGTGGCTGTGCTCCGCTTGCCGGCCGACACGACGGGACTGGCCGTCATCCCGCTGTACGAGGAGACCACGGTGGCCGTGGTGCCGACCGATCACCTTCTCAGTGCCGCTGACGAGATCGTCGCCGCAGACCTGGACGGCGAGCCGACGCTGCTGCCGCGCGATGACGTCCTGGCGTGGGTGGGTGCGCCCGGGACTCCGGTGGAGCACCGGCCCGAAACGACCGAGGACGCAATCGAACTCGTCGCCGCAGGGATGGGTGCGCTCATCGTCCCCCAGTCACTGGCGCGGCTGTATCACCGCAAGGACCTCACCTTCCGCCCGATCACCGATGCACCCACCAGTCCGGTGGTGCTCGCGTTTCCGGAAGGGCCGCAACCGGAATTGGTCGAGGAGTTCATCGGGATCGTGCGGGGGCGCAAGCCCAGTTCGTCGCGGGGGCAGGCCGAGTCGACGCCGAAGCGCTCCGCACGGGAGAAGACCCTCGCCAAACAAGCCGCGCGTGCGGCCGCTGGGAAGGTCGCCCGCAAGCCCGGCCGGACCGAGCGCGGCCGGCGCTGAGGCCTTCCTCGACTGTGGGGGTTACGCCCGCGATTGGGCAGATTTTCGTGCACAAGCACCACAGTCGAGCGGTGAGCCGCCAGCCGTAACGGCTGCGTGACGCTGTTTTACCTGGTCAACACACATGCTTCGAGATACTCGACTGATGACCGCGCTGACGCACGTTCCGGCCACCACCTCCGCAGCCGACCTTGCCGACCACCTGCGCCGCAACGGCTACGTCATCGTGGACAACCTGGTGCCGGATTCCTTGATGGACACCATCAGCGACGAGCTGGCGCCCTACCTCGACGCGACGCCGATGGGCTACAACGCGATGATCGGCCGCAAGACCCGCCGGACCGGTGCGCTCATCGCGCGTTCGCCCGCCTGCCGCACCCTGATTCAGGATCCGACCATTCTCGGTATGTGCAAGGACTTCCTCGGCCACGCGAGTGCCTTCCAGCTGATGCTGACCCAGGTCATCTCGATCGAGCCGGGCGAATCGGACCAGGCGTTGCACCGTGATCAGAATGCCTTCGACTTCTACCCGTTTCCCGACGACTATCACGTGCAGTGCAACACCTTGTGGGCGTTGACCGACTACACCGCCGAGATGGGCGCGACCAGGGTGGTGCCGGGGAGTCAGGTCGGTGACAAGAAGCCGACCGACTATGCCGACGACGAGTGCCTGCAGGCGGAGATGACCCGCGGCTCGGTGCTGCTGTACTCCGGCAAGATCGTGCACAGCGGCGCAGCCAATCGCAGCGAGCAGGTCCGGCGCGCCATCAACGTGAACTACTGCGTCGGCTGGGTCCGCCAGGAAGAGAACCAATTCCTTTCGGTACCACCCGAAATCGCGCGCACACTGGACGACGACCTGCTCAAGCTGATCGGTTATCAAGAGGGTGCGTGGGCCATGGGCTATTTCCGCGATTTCGAAGATCCGCTGCGCGCGATCCGCGGCGACGCCGTCGCCTACGGTTTCGACGCGGCCAAGCTCACCGGCGATGCGGGTGCGGCCTACACCGAGCAACTCACCCATAGCGAGTGACGTCACAATTGAGCCATGGTCGATTGCGACGAAGCCGGTGAGCCGCGCGTTCATCCCGCGCTGCTGGGACGTTTCAGTCCTGTGGCGTTCGATCGGGATGCGGAGCTCGGTGACGCGGACGTCGACGTATTACTCGATGCCGCCAGGCTGACGCCGTCAGCGGGTAACTCCCAGCCCTGGATGTTCGTTGTGGGTCGGCGCGGCGACGCGGTCCACTCCAGGATTACCCGCCACCTGGCACCGAGTTCTCTGCGGTGGGCGGCGGATGCTTCGGTGTTGGTGGTGAACCTGGCGCACCTCTACGTCGACGAAACTGACTGGGAATACTCCGAGTTCGCCCGCTACGACCTCGGGCAGGCTGTGGCGCATATGACGATTCAGGCTCTGAGCATGGGACTCGGTACCCACCAGTTTCGGGCGTTCGACCGCGACGCGATCACCCGGGAGTTCGACGTTCCGTCCTCGTGGGAGGCCACGTCGATGACGGCCATCGGCCGGCCCGGTCGAGTCTCGGATGGTGCGAAGAATTCGGGCACGACTCGCGATCGGCTATCGCGCGCCGAGATTACCTGGGCCAGGGCCTGAAACATCTGTTATGTAGATGGAAGGGATTCACATTCATCGTTGGACTTGATGGATGGCACACGGTCTGATGGAGGGGCATCGTCACGACCCCTGGAGAGGACCCGAAATGCCCACCGTCCGACTGCATCTGACCTCCACACTCGCGCCCGAGGAACTGATGGCGGTGCTCACCGATTTCGGACCCACTCGCCCCACCCGCTGGCCGAGCATCGACGAGGACCACTACACCGTCCACGCGCTGGGCGAAACCTGGGCCGAGGTGACCGAGGGTACCGCCTCCGCGTGGGAACGCGCGCGCTACGACTGGGATTACGCCGCTCGCCGTCTCAGGATCACCACGCACGACTCCAAAGTGTTCGGGCCCGGCGGCGGCTGGCTTTTCCAGCTCGAACCGATAGGCGGCGGCACGGCCGTCGACATCGAGTTGGTCAGGAATCCAACAGGATTGAAGCGCAAACTGCTGGCCGCGCTGCTGCCGGCCGTCGCTCCCGCTGCGCTCAGGAAGTCCTTCGCCGGCCCGCTGCACGCGGAGTAGCGATCAGGCTCGCCGGATCGTGTTTCCGCCAACATGTTTCGCGTCGAACATGGCAACGTCGGCTCGCGCGAGAATGTCATCCAGTAGGCGAACATGATCGGAATCCGGAGCCGCGAACTGCCTGTACGCGACGTCGGTGACGCCAAGGCTCGCCGTCACGGAAGGGGTTTCGCCCGGAGCCGCGATCGCGAGTCTGATGCGCTCCGGCAGCTGGTCGTCCCGGTGCCGGTCGACATGTTGGACGACGACGAATTCCTCGCCGCCGATCCGGGCGACCAGAGCCGACTGGCCGACCGTCTCGCTGATGCGCCGAGCGCAGTGGATCAACACCTTGTCGCCGGTGGGATGCCCGAACTTGTCGTTGATGTCTTTGAACCGGTCCAGATCCACGACGACCACAATCAGGGCGGCCGACGAGGTGCGATTGGCGCTCAGCATGCTCGCGAAGTGCAAATGCAGTCCGCGGCGGTTGAGGAGCCCCGTCAACGGGTCGGTCACCGACTCATTGGCGTCGTTGCGCAAGGTCCAGATGCCGAATTGGATGCCCAGCGGAGTGGCGATCGTGGGTAGTACAGCTCCCAAGACCGTCGCTGTCAGGCTCGTTCTCGAGAGGGAATCCCCGGCGGGGACCTGAGCGGTGAAGGCGGCCGTCGTGGCGAGGATGAGCGCCGAATGCAGGGTGAGTGCTTTCGCCCCGTCGAAGAACATCAGGTAGACCGAGATGAGTGCGAAGCAGTTCAGGGCGAACAGCCCGGTTGGCCAGCTCGAGCCCAGGAGGGCGACCACGGTGATGCCGACGTCAGCGGAGACGATGAATGCCCGTGACACACGCCTGGAAGGCCATGTGCGGCTACACCATACGATGGACCACACTGTTGTCAGCGTTGCGAAGAGCGTGACGGCAACGCGCGATGCGGTCGAATCTTGTCCGATAACCGGTAGCAGAACGGCGATCGATATGAGCGCCATCAGACCGATGCCGGCTCCGATCAGCACGCGGATGGCACTAGCGAGCGATCGCCGCGCAAAGTACTGCACCTGCCCCGGATAGTCGACGGGTTCGTGCCACCACTTGCCCACATCGCGGGTAAATACTTGAAAGCTACGAAATACCCCTACCACGACCCCCCTCCCCGTTTCGGCGTGTCGGTGGCCGATATTTAACGTCAATGCCAATTAGGCTAGCAACGCCCGGCGACCGGGGTGGTACTGCTACCGCTCGTCGCTCCCGCTGCGCTCAAGAAGTCTTTCGCCGGTCCGCTGCACGCCCACCAAGAGGGCCGCCGACGCAACGGCTACCGCGGCGATCAGCGCAGTGGCCGGCCAGCCGAGGTGCTCCACCGCAACCGTGCCGAGGGCCGTACCCAGGCTGCCGCCGATGAAGTAGACGACCATGTAGGCACTGTTAAACCGGGCAGGTGCCAACGGGTCGATGGTTAGCACAGTGCTCTGGCTGGCGACCTGGGCCGCGAACAGGCCGGCGTCGAACAGCGCCAGGCCGACGACCGTGGCCGCGGTGTGGCCCAACGAAAAGGCCAGGGCCCCCGACGCGATGACCGCGACGGTCAGGCCGACGAGAATGACGCGGCGGGCTCCGACGCGGTCTGTCCAGGTGCCCGCGACGCGAGTGGCGGCGATGCCCGATACGCCGGCGACGGCGAACAACCCGATCTGCTCGGCCGAATACGACAGTGGCGGTTGGGCCAGCGCCGCAGCCAGCCCGGACCACACGACGCAGAAGGCGAAGAACCACAACGCACCGCGGCACGCGGCCGAACGCAGCGCTCGCACCTCGACCAAGAGTCGGGGGAGCCCGAGAACGGAGCTCAGATAACTTCCCGTAGCCGTCGCGCCGGCACGGGGAAGTGCCAAGAACGCCGCGAGGGCGACAGCGGTGCACGCGGCCGCCAGGACCAACAGCATCGGTCGCCAACCGAGCGCCTCGGTCAGCCAACCCCCGACGACCCGCCCGGCCAGGATCCCTGCGGCGATACCGGCGGTGACGATGCCCAGGGAGGTGGCCCGACGGTCCACGGTTGCGAAACGTCCAGCGATGGAGCTCAATTGCGCTCCCACCGAGGACCCCGCCCCGACCGCGCCGACGACGAGAGCGAGAGCCCACGGCGTGCTGACCGCCGCGCTCACGGCCAGGGCGAACCCGATCACCACAAACTGCGTGGCGATCACGCGGGCCGGGCGGAACCGGTCGACCAGCGGCACGAGCGTGGCGAGCCCGAGGAGATAACCGATCGGTCCGCACGCGAGTGCGGCACCGACCGCGGCGAAGGACACCTGCAGGGATCCGGCGACATCCGCGATCGCCGGCTGCAGGGGATAGATGCTGGCGGTACCGAGCGCGGCGGCCAGTGCCATGAACCACACGGTGGGCATCGACAGGGATCTGGTGGAGTGCATGCCCTCGACGCTAGGAACGGGCACCGGTGGTGTGCTGGCGGAAATCCGACCCCTACGTGGCTATCCCAGGCCAACCGATCGCATCGCCGTGATCGCCTCGTCCTCATGGATGGGGCCATCGACCGCGATGCCGGCATCGCAGCGGCTGATGAGTTCGGCGCAGCCGATGTCGAACTGGGGGCCGCCGGGCAGTACGGAGGCGAAGGCGGCGGTCGAGGCGGCGAACACGATCCGCCCCACCCCTGCCCACACCAGCGCGGCAGCGCACATGGGACACGGCTCACCGCTGGCATACACGGTGGCACCGGTCAGTGCTGCGGCCCGACCGTCGCTCTGGGCCCGGCGCAGTGCCATCAGCTCGGCGTGTGCGGTGACATCGTTGCGAGAAGTGGCGTCGTTTTCCCCTTCGGCCAGCAGCGATCCGTCGGCGGCGACGATGACCGCACCGAACGGCCGGTTGCCTGCGGTGCCGGCGTGTACGGCGAGTTCGATGGCGCGCCGAATGAACCTGTCGCTCATGCCGTGAGCTCCACCCGGGTGCCGACACCGCGTTCGACGGCCAGATCGACGAGCACCCGCGCCGTGACGAGATCCTGCAACCCGATGCCGACCGAGTTGAACAACGTGATGTCTTCATCGCTGCGGCGCCCCGATCGGGGATCGACGATGACATCGCCGAGTTCGGTCACCACGTCTGCCTCGGTGAGATGCCCCTCCTCGATGGCCAGCAGCACATCACCCGACTTGGTCAGTGCGGTGCTCCTACTGTCCACGATGAGGCGGCCCGCGGCCATACCGGCACCGTCGATCTCCCGGTGATCGGCCCGCGGCGGCGCACCCACGGCGTTCAGGTGCAGACCGGGCCGAAACCACGCTCCTTCGGCGACCGGTTCGCGTGCGGGGGTCAGTGTGCACACCAGGTCGGCTGCGCTGAGCACGTGACGGGGCGATTCGGCATGCACGACGTCGACATCGAGATCGGCTATCCGGGAACGGAATTCGTCGACGGTACTCGAGCTTCTGGACCAGACGAACACCTTCTCGATGGGCCGGATCCGGGTGATGGCACGGGTGTGCTCCACTGCGAGGGTGCCCGCGCCGATCAGGCCGAGGGCGCTGCTACCGGACCTGGCCAGATGCGCGGTGGCCACCGCGCTGGCGGCGGCGGTGCGCACCGCGGTGATGAGCCGACCGTCGAGCACCGCCTCGCATTCACCGGTGTCGGCGGACATCAGCAGAATGGTGGACCGCTGCGTCGGGAGACCGGCGTCCCTGTTGAACGGCATGTCGGACAACATCTTCACCGAACTCGCCCGCTGCCGCATGGCCGTGGCGACCATCGGTAACACCGTGCCGCCCGTGGCCAGTGGCAGGACAGGAGGGGCGGGGTTGCCTGCCGTGCCGGCCGCCAGGTCGGCGTGGGCCCGCTCGACGGCGTCGTAGATCGTCGGACGGTCGATCAACGTGGTGATGTCGGAATGCGTGAGCACCATGGTCATGGTGAAAGAGCCTTTCGGTGAGAGGTGGGTCAGACCCGGCCGACGTAGGGGACCGTCAGCCCGGAGGGTGCCTTGCGGCCGCCGACGAAGCCGCTGATCGCGACCAGGGCGATCACATACGGCAGCATCACCAGCACGGCGTAGGGAATGTGCACGCCCAGCGCGGGCAGTGCGAACTGCATGGCGCGAGCGATCCCGAAGAACAATGCGGCCCAGAGGATTCCGAGGATTCTCCAGCGCCCGGCGATCACCGCGACGACGGCCAGATAACCCATGCCCGCGGTCATGTTCTCGCTGAACGACCGCACCTCGGACAGCGCCAGCTGGGCACCGGCAAGGCCGCCTGCGCTCGCGGCGATGAGCACACCGAGCGTCCGGGTGCGGTTCACCGCCAGGCCGGTCCAGCCGGCCGAGGTGGCGTTCTCGCCGACGGCGTCGACGCGGATACCGGCCATGGTGCGGCCCGAGAAGAGCAGTGCCAGGGCGACGATGACGAGCACACACAGGTAACCGAGCAGTGTCTGCCCGAACAGCGCGGGCCCGATGACGGGCAGCTCACTGAGCACCGGGATATGCAACCCGGTGAAGGCCGGAACATTCTGACCTTTCCCGTCGGCGAGCAGGACGCGGGCGCCGAAGGTGGTGAGGCCGAGGGCAAGAGCGTTCGCCGCGATACCGACCACGATCTGATCGGCGCGAAAGCGGACACTCAGCAGCGCCTGGCCGACCCCGAAGAGGAACCCGGCCAGTGTTCCCGCGATGGCGCCCAGCAGGGCAGATCCGGTGCCGACCGCCGCCAGCACGCTGGCGAAGGCGCCGGTGAGCATCATGCCCTCCATGCTGAGATTCAGGACGCCGGCACGTTCGCTGATCGACTCACCGCTGGCGGCGAGAAGTAGGGGGATGGCGAATGCCACTCCACTGGAAATGATTTCGGTGATCATGGTGACGTTCATGCGGCCACCTTCCTGGGTTGCCGAGCACCGGCGCTGGTCCACCAGGCGGCGCCCGCGATGACGATGATGAGCACGCTCTGGACGACGGTGATGGTCGACGACGGCACTCCCGCGGCGAGTTGCAGGTTGATCCCGCCCGATACCAGGAAGCCGAACAGCAGGGACACCGCCGCGACCGCGATCATCGAGCCGCGGGCCAGCAATCCGACGACCAGACCGGCGAAACCGAAGCCGGAGGAGAATCCGTCGGCCAGGATGAACGGTGCTGTGGTCACCAGGAATCCGCCGGCCAGTCCCGAGAAGGCTCCGGCGGCGGTGAGCCCGAACATGGCTGTCCGGTCCACCGGTACCCCGAGGCGCGCCGATGCTGTCCCCGACAGCCCGACTGCCCGCAGTCGTAGCCCGGCGGCGCTGTGCTGCAGCGTGATTCCGACCGCAGCGATGAGGACCAGTGCGAGCAGGATCGCGATGGTGGCCGGACTCTTGTGCAGGCCGAGCAGCGGCAGGTGCGCCGACGCGGCGAGCGGTTCGGATTGCGGGAGTGTCTCCGAGGACGTCATGGGCTGACGCAGCAGAGCCGGTTCCTGCACCATCAGCACCACCAGGGCGAGGCCGATGAAGTTGAGCAGCAAGGTGGTGATGATCTCGCTGGTACCGCGCCGGACGCGTAACCAGGCGGCGATGCCGGCCCATGCGGCGCCGGCCAGCGAGGCCGCGAGCAACGTCGCGGCCAGGCCGACCCCGGCGGGCAGGCCCGCGGGCAGGCCGACACCGACAGCGGTGGCGGCGATGCCGCCGAGGCAGAGCTGTCCCTCGCCGCCGACATTCACCAGGCCCGCCCGGTAGGCCACCGTGAAACCGGCGGCGACCAGCATGAGCAAAGCGGCGCTGTTCAGGGAGGTGCCGATGGCGAACGGCGAGCCCAGCGTGCCCTCGATGAGGGCGTCGGCGACCTCGGCGGGCCCGGCGCCTGCCGAGGCCGCGAGGGCGAGCCCGGCCGCAGCCGCGACCACCATCGCTCCCATGGCGACCACCAGCGGATGCCGGGCATGCACGCCGAGCGACATCGGTCGTACGCGCAGTGCGGGTCTGAGCGTGATCATGCCTCGACTCCCGTCATGAGTTGCCCGATTTCTTCGGTGGCAGTGCGGGATTGGGGGTCGACGGCGCCGAGTAGCCTGCCGCGGTAGGCCACCACGATGCGATCGGCCACGGCCATCAGTTCGTCGATCTCGCTTGAGGTCACCAGGACCGCGGCCCCGTCGTCGGCTGCGCTCCGAAGCCGGTCGAGGACGAAGGCGACGGCTCCGGCATCGAGGCCGCGGGTGGGCTGGGCGGCGACGACGACGCGAAGTCCGGCGGTGGACAACTCGCGCGCGAGCACCACCTTCTGCTGGTTCCCGCCGGACAGTGCGCCGATCGGGGTATCCGGCCCGGGTGCGCGGATGGAGTACTCGGCGATGGCCGCGGCGGCGTCGGTTCGCATCCGGCTGCGGTTCAACAGACCCCAGCGCCGGTAGCCGGGCAGCCGGGGCAGGGCGATGTTCTCGGCGATCGACAACTCGGCGATCATGCCCTCGGCGTGGCGATCCTCGGGGATGACCGCCAGTCCGGCCCGGGTGCGCCGGGCCGGGCCGGCGGTGGTGAGGTCGGCACCGTCGACGACGACCGTGCCGGTGTGCGGTGACAGCGCACCGGACAGCACGGCGGTCAACTCGGACTGACCGTTGCCCTCGACCCCCGCGATGCCGACGATCTCCCCGGGCGCGACGGTCAGGTCGACCTCGCTGAGGGCGGCGCTGCCGTCGGGCCGGGTCACACTGATGCCGCTGAGTCGCAGCATCTCGGCGTCGAGGGTTGCGGGTCTGTTCCTGGGGATCCGCTTCTGTGCCGGCGGGGCCATGCCGCCGAGCATCAGTTCCAGGAGGTCGGGCAGCGCTACCTCGGAGAGCTTGCCGCCGCCGACAACGGTTCCCGCCCGCAGGACCGTCGCCTCGTCGGCCGCCCGCGCGACCTCACCCAGTTTGTGGGTGATCAGGACGACGGACTTGCCGTCGGCGCTCAACGCGGCACAGGTGGCAATCAAAGCGTCGATCTCGGTGGTGTCCAGCACGGCGGTCGGTTCGTCCAGCAGGATCAGCCGCGGATCGCGCAGCAACGCCTTGACGATCTCCACGCGCTGTCGCGCTCCGACGGTGAGGCTGCCGACGGTGGCCGATGGGTCGACGCGAAGTCCGTAGTCTTCTGCGATGCGGTCGAGATCGGCCGCCAGCCGGCGCCGCGGTGGCCGGAACCCGTCCCTGCCGAGCAGCAGATTGTCGGCCACGGACATGGTGGGGATCAACGAGAAGTGCTGGTGCACCATCGCAACCCCGGCCGACAAGGCATCGGCCGGATTGCTGGGGCGATAGTTGTTGCCGCCCAACATCATGGTGCCGGTGTCGGGGGAGACGGTGCCGTAGATGCTGTTGCACAACGTCGATTTTCCTGCCCCGTTCTCACCGAGGATGCAGTGCACCGAACCCGGTTTGACGGTCATGGTGACGGCATCGAGCGCGCGTACCGACCCGAATGACTTGCCGACTCCGGTCATGGCGAGCATGGCCGTGCGGTCCGGGGCGCTCACTTCAGCGGTGGTGGTCATCGCGCTGCTCAGTACGGCTTGATCGTGCCGGCGACGATCGCCGATTTCGCACCCGAGACGGCTGCGGCGACGGCGGGATCGGTTGAGCAGCTGACGAAGTCGCTGCCACCCTTGTCGGTGGTCACGCCGAACGGGACCTGCGCGGCCTTCCAGCTGCCGTCCAGGGCGGCGGACACCGCGTACTCGATCTCGGTGCCGATGTCGGTGCGCACGAAGCCGGAGTAGACGCCGTCGGAGCACTGTCCCGGGATCGGGCCGCCGTGCATTGTGTTGCCGGACTCCTTGGCTGCCTGCTCGAT
Organism: Mycobacterium sp. P2_H7; assembly: GCF_056403275.1. Classification (NCBI taxonomy): domain Bacteria; kingdom Bacillati; phylum Actinomycetota; class Actinomycetes; order Mycobacteriales; family Mycobacteriaceae; genus Mycobacterium; species Mycobacterium sp. P2_H7. Next base: position 73,962 of record NZ_JBFUFU010000011.1, read on the forward strand.
ACCCTGCTTGCCGAGGTTGACGATCTGGCCGAGCACATCGGCACCGCCGGCGTAGGCGGTTCCGGCCGCTTGCTTGGCTTTGGCGGGATCGTTGAAGTCGCCGACGTACTGCGGGGTCAGCACGGTGACGTCGGGGCGGGTGAAACGTGCGCCGTTGCCGAACGCGTTGGCCGCGTTGACGATCGCGGGAAGTTCGACGCCGCCGATGAATCCGACCTTGCCCGACTTGGATGCCGCGGCGGCAGCGGCGCCGGAGAGGAATTCGGCCTCGGCCTGCTGGGGGTCGTAGTAGGCGAGGTTGGGCATCGGTTCGGCGTCCGAGGGTCCGCCGATCTCGACGAATTTGACGTCGGGAAATTGCGGAGCGACCTTACGGACATCGGCGTCGGTCTGGCCGCCCACCGAGATCACCAGGTCGTTCTTCGCGGCGAAGCGCTGCAGGGCCTGCTGATAGTCCGCCGCGGCGACCTGCTCGACGTAGCTGGCGTCGACGCGGTCGCCGTGGGTGGACTGGACGCGCTGGAAGCCCTGATATCCGGACTGCATGAAGCCGGTGTCGTTGACCGAGCCCGGTAGGAACACGCCGACCGAGAGCGCGCCGTCGCGGCCGGCGCTTCCCTCGGAGGAACCACAGGCGCTGGTGCCGAGCGCGAAGGTGGTGACGGCTGCCAGGGCAAGGGCCCTGCTGAAAGAGGGGACTTTCATGGCGATCTCCTGCGGTCGATGGCTACCACTTAGCGGTATACCGTTATGCAGAAGCTTCGGCTGTGGTGATTTCGGTCCCGTTAACCGGATGTAAGAGTCGAGTTAATGGTATACCGCTAAATGTGAGTGGGTTAGGCTCGGCAGATCCACACCGAAAGGGGTGACCATGACATCTGTAGCGCAGGACAGCCGGAAGTCGTTGCGCGAACACGCTTATGACGTGCTTCGGGCGCGCATCGTCGGATTGGAACTGACGCCGGGCACCCGGTTGGTCGAGCGGGATCTCGCCGAGGAACTCAACGTGTCCCGGATCCCGTTGCGGGAGGCCATGCAGCGCCTCCGGCAGGACGGGCTCGTCGTCGTGGTGCCCCGGCAGGGGGCGATCGTGTCGCCGTTCACCGTTGCCGACGTACGGGATCTGTTCGACGTACGCGAGAGCCTCGAGGTGCTAGCGGCACGACTGGCAGCGGAACGGGCGGACGCACAAGGGTTGGATCAGCTTGCGGCCCAACTCGATACCGCACGGAGTGCGACCGAGCGCCACGACAAACCGGCAATCGCGGCTGCGAACGCCACCTTTCACACGATCATCGTCGACCTTGCCGACAATGCCCTGCTGGAATCCTTACTCCGCCCGCTGGAGGCGCGCGTGCAGTGGCTCTTTCATCTCACCAAGGATCGCGACGCCGCCGTGCAGTGCCAGGAACACGAGGAGTTGCTCGAGGCGATCGCCGCGCACGACCCAGATCGGGCCGCGGCGTCGGCTTTCCACCATGTGCACTCCGGGCGCGCCCACAGCCTGGCCATGGCGGCTCGGTGGTCCAGCGCGACCATCGATCCGGTGGAACTGACCAAGAGCAGGCGCCGCGGCGGCGCGTAGCGAAACGCGACCCGGGCGAGCCCGCTCCCCGAACAGATCCGTCAGACCTTGTGGTGCGCGGGCCCCTGCGCCTTCTTGTACAGCGACTTGAGCATCCGCTCCCGGAACGCGGCGTTGTCGACCAGCTTGATGCCGGCGTCGGCCAGCTTCGGGTAGCCGATGAGCTTGTGCATATAACGTCCCCGGCGATACTCACGACCCCACGCGGCTTCCATCCGCTGCGCGTAGTTGGTGAAGTCGTCGGGGCCACCGTTCTGCAGCGCCGCGATGGCACATTCGCCCGCGGCCAAACCGGATTCGAGTGCCTTGGAGATGCCCGCACCGGACGCCGGCTTGCCGGCCCCCAGCGAATCGCCGGTGAACAGCACCCCGGGGCGCCACGGCGGCCAGGCGGTGAAGCCCATCGGCAGGCGCCACGCGCGCACGCTCTTGTTCTTCTTGAGGTCCTCGATCGGCGGCAGGTCCCACTCGTGCGGCAGCGAACGCAGGAACTCGCCGAGGAACTGGGTGGCGTTGATGGACTGCCAGTTCTTGTAGCTGTTGACGTAACCCAGTCCGATGTTGAAGACGCCGTTGCCCATCGGGAACACCCAGCCGTAGCCGGGCAATTGGTCACCCTGGAACAGCAGCTTCAGGTAGATGTCCATGCTGTCGCCGTCGGGACGGTTGGCGTGCATCTCGGAGCGGATGGCGATCGCCGAATAGCCGTTGTACTCCGAATCGAGCTTGAGGGCCCGCTTGATGGGGGAGTAGGCACCGTCGGCCGCGATAACGGCGTCGCCGAGCACCTTCTCGCCGCTCTTGAGCACGACGCCGACGACCCGACCGTTGGCATCGAATTCGGGACCGGCCACCTCGGCACCCTGGCGCACCTCGGCGCCCGCCGACTCGGCGTGCTTGAGCAGCTTGAGGTCGAGGTCGGTGCGGCTGGCCGTATGCCCATGGTTGGGCATCCCGGGCCGGCGCGGAAAGGACAGCTCCCAGGCGCTCGGGCTGTACACGGTGACCTTGTTGATCCGGTGGTACTGGGCCACCTCGTCGGCCAAGCCCATTTTCTGCAAGTAGCTGACCGCACGCGCGGTCAGTCCGTCACCGCAGGGTTTGTCCCGGGGAAAATCCGCCTTGTCCAAGACGATCACCCGTGCGCCCGTCTGCGCGGCCTGCCAGGCAGCCGCCGATCCAGAAGGGCCCCCACCCGCGATGACCAGGTCATATCTGGCCGTCATTGTTCCGCCCCATTCAAAGTCCTTGTGTCCGTTCGATGCTACCGAAGTTATTCGTAGCTGATCATTCGGTGGATGGCGACCGGTGCGGTCAGAGCAGGTCAGAGACCACCAGCCCGGTACAGTAGGCGGGTGCGCAGACCATCTCTTCCCGCCATTCCGCTGCCCGGTGGGCAACCCGGAGTGAAGGTCGACGCGCGCAGCGAGCGGTGGCGTGAGCACCGCAAGAAGGTGCGCGCGGAGATCATCGACGCGGCGTTCCGGGCCATCGACCGGCTCGGCCCCAACGTCAGCGTCCGCGAGATCGCCGAGGAAGCCGGCACCGCCAAGCCGAAGATCTACCGGCACTTCACCGACAAGTCCGACATGTTCGCGCAGATCGGCGAGCGCATGCGCGACATGTTGTGGGCCGCCGTCATCCCGTCGATCGACATCGAGAAGGACACCGCCCGCCAGATCATCGGCCGGGCCGTGCAGCACTACGTCGAGCTCGTCGACCAGCATCCGAACGTGGTGCGGTTCCTGCTGCAGGGCCGGTTCGCCGACCAGTCGTCGGCGGCGATGAGCACCGTCAACCGCGGGCGCGACATCACCCTGGCCATCGCCGAGATGGTCAGCGGCGAACTCGAGGACATGCATCTGGACCCGGCGGTGTTCGAACTGGCCGCCTTCGCACTGTTCGGTACCGCCGCGGCGGCCACCGACTGGTGGCTGGGCGCCGACGAGGACGGCACCCGCCGCATGCCTATGGATCAGTTCGTCGCCCATATGACGACGATCATGATGGGCGCGGTGAACGGCACCGGGGAACTGGTCGGCGTCGTCATCGACCCCGACCAGCCGATCAGCAGTGCCGTCAAGCTCCAGCAGATCGACCTGCGGGCCTGACCTGTTGCGGGTATCTGGTACCGCCGTTCCCAGGTAAGGTCGTCAGTATGTCCGCCATCACCACCCGCGCACTGATCATCGGGTCCGGATTCTCCGGGCTGGGTATGGGCATCGCCCTCAAGCGCCAAGGCGTGGATTTCCTGATCCTGGAGAAGGCCGCCGAGATCGGCGGCACCTGGCGGGACAACACGTACCCGGGCTGCGCCTGCGACATCCCGTCGCACATGTACTCGTTCTCCTTCGAGCCGAAACCGGACTGGACCCACATGTGGTCGTTCCAGCCGGAGATCTTCGACTACCTCAAGGGCGTCACCGACAAGCACGGGCTGCGCCGCAACATCCGGTTCGACACGTACGTGGACCGCGCGCACTGGGACGAGAGCGACTCACGCTGGCACGTGTTCGACAAGACGGGGCAGGAGTTCATCGCGCAGTTCCTGGTGTCTGGTGCCGGCGGCCTGCACATCCCCTCGGTCCCCGAGGTGGAGGGCGCCGACACGTTCACCGGCGCGGTGTTCCACTCCGCGCAGTGGGACCACGGGGTGGACATCTCCGGTAAGCGGGTCGCGGTGATCGGCACGGGCGCCAGCGCCATCCAGATCGTGCCGGCGATCATCGACGAGGTGGCCGGACTGGATCTGTACCAGCGCACCCCGGCCTGGGTGATGCCCCGGCCCAATAACGCCTTCCCGCAATGGATCCGGCGGCTGTTCACCTATGTCCCCGGCGCCCGTGCGCTGATGCGGGCCGGTATCTACTGGATCCACGAGGGCGTCGGGTTCGCGATGACGCAGCAGCCCCGGCTGCTCAAGATCGGCGAGCTGCTGGGCAAGTGGAACATCAACCGCAGCATCAAAGACCCGGTGCTGCGCCGCAAGCTCACGCCGAGCTACACGGCGGGCTGTAAGCGAATCCTGAACTCCGACACCTACTACCGGGCCATCGCGAACCCGAAGGCCGACGTCGTCACCGAGGGCATCGCCCGGATGACGCCGACGGGCATCGTCACCCGCGACGGCGTCGAGCACCCCACCGACGTGGTGGTGTGGGCCACCGGCTTCCACGTGACCGACTCCTACACGTACGTCGACATCAAGGGTGCCGGCGGCGAAGACCTGGTGGACCGCTGGAACAAGGAGGGTATGGCCGCGCACCGCGGTATCGCGGTGGCCGGCATGCCGAACCTGTTCTTCCTGCTGGGGCCGAACACGGCCCTCGGGCACAACTCCGTGGTGTTCATGATCGAGTCGCAGATCCGCTACGTCGCGCAGGCGATCGCCGCCGCCGACGCGGCCGGGGCCACGGCGCTGTCCCCGACCCGGCGGGCCCAGGACGATTTCAACGCCCAGTTGCAGCACGATCTGGCCGACACGGTGTTCAGTACCGGAGGTTGCCAGAGCTGGTACATGGACTCCCATGGCGTGAATCGCACCCTGTGGAGTGGGATGACCTGGCAATACTGGCTGGCGACGCGGCAGTTTCAACCCGCCGAATACGAGTTCAGCAGTTAGATGACGCCGACACGCGAACACAAGTTGTTGTGTTGCGCCGCGGTGTCGTACCCCAGTTGTAGTGTCGTGGCAGCAACTCACCACGTTTCGAATTGGGGTCCAAGGTGTCCGATGGAATGAAGCTGATCGACCGTGTCTCGGCCATCAACTGGAACCGGCTCCAGGACGACAAAGACGCGGAGGTGTGGGACCGGCTGACCGGCAATTTCTGGTTGCCGGAGAAGGTGCCGGTGTCCAATGACATCCCGTCCTGGGGCACCCTGACCGCCGCCGAGAAGCAGCTCACCATGCGGGTGTTCACCGGCCTGACCCTGCTGGACACCATTCAGGGCACCGTCGGCGCCGTCAGCCTCATCCCCGACGCGCTGACCCCGCACGAGGAAGCCGTCTACACCAACATCGCATTCATGGAGTCGGTGCACGCGAAGAGCTACAGCAACATCTTCTCCACGCTGTGCTCCACGACCGAGATCGACGAGGCGTTCCGCTGGTCGGAGGAGAACCCGAATCTGCAGCGCAAGGCGCAGATCGTGATGGACTTCTACAAGGGCGACAACCCGCTCAAGCGCAAGGTGGCCTCCACGCTGCTGGAGAGCTTCCTGTTCTACTCGGGCTTCTACCTGCCGATGTACTGGTCCAGCCGGGCCAAGCTGACCAACACCGCCGACATGATCCGGCTGATCATCCGCGACGAGGCCGTGCACGGCTACTACATCGGCTACAAGTTCCAGAAGGGCCTTGCCCTGGTCGACGAGGCGACCAGACAGGAGCTCAAGGACTACACCTACGAGCTGCTCTTCGAGCTGTACGACAACGAGGTGGAGTACACCCAGGACCTCTACGACGCCGTCGGACTGAGCGAGGACGTCAAGAAGTTCCTGCGCTACAACGCCAACAAGGCACTGATGAACCTCGGGTACGAGGCGTTGTTCCCCAAGGACGAGACCGACGTCAACCCGGCCATCCTGTCCGCGCTGAGCCCCAACGCCGACGAGAACCACGACTTCTTCTCCGGCTCAGGGTCCAGCTATGTGATCGGTAAGGCCGTCGTCACCGAAGACGAGGACTGGGACTTCTAGCTGTTCCTGCTCATCGACGGCTGTGTCTGCGTCCCTCTTGATTCGAGATACCCAGTCCGATGCCCAGCGCCGCGAGCGCGACGATGGCCGCCACCACACCGGGGCCGGCCCAGCCCAGGCTGAGCGCCGCGATGCAGACCACCACGGGAGCGGTGAACAGTAGGGCGAACACGAACCCGGCGAACGGTCCGTTGACAGACGACTTGTGGTCCATGTCTGAGGGTTACCCGTCCGGCGCCCGAGTCACACCGGTCAGGCGGCCGCGGGCATCGGGGCGCCCGTGGGTCGACGTGACGCGGCGTTGCCCTTGTCGATCTTGTTGATCAGGTTGCGCGTGGCCTTCTCCAGGATCGCCTGCGCTGCAACAGGATCTGCGGTCTTCGCGGCGCGGCGGGCGGCCGCGGCGATGGTCAGGCCCTGTTCGTACCCGGCGACCACCCGCGGATCCACATACGAACTACGCGCCACGGCGGGGGTGTTCCCGAGCTCGGCGGACACCTCCTTCATGACGGCGGACTCCACCCGTTTCACCGCACTCTTGGACGCCGGGGGATCGGCGTCGACGAACGCGGCTGCGGCCAGCACCGTTCCGTGCCAGGTACGCAAATCCTTCACGCTGTAGTCGGCCCCGACCAGTTCCTTGAACCGCGCGTTGAGGTCGTCGGCGTGGATATCGGTCCAGCCCGACGCCGCCCGGCACGCGAGCAGCCGCTCGGTACCGCTGCCGCGGCGGAGCAACGCCTTCACGGCGCGGGCCACCTGCGGGTCCTCCATCTCCAGCTGTCGTTGCACTCCACTCTTGGCCGGGTAGTCGAACGACACCGCACTGCCACTGACCCGGACGTGCGAGCACAACAGTGTGGCCAGACCGTAGGACTCGTTCTCCTCCGCATACTGCTCACCGCCCGCCCGGAAATACCCCCTGTCCAGAAGATGCAGTGCCAGAGCGAGCACCCGCGCGCGACTCAGACCTTTGCCGCGGAGGTCCTCGGCGACATGAGCCCGCCAGTCGGGCAGTCGGGTGGACATCTCCAGCACCCGGTCGAACTTCTCCTCGGCCCGCTCCTGCTGCCACTGCACGTGATAGAGGTACTGGCGCCGACCGGCCACGTCGGTACCCACCGCTTGGATGTGTCCCTGCGGGAACGGGCTGATCCACACCTTTTTCCACGCGGGCGGTATCACCAGGTCCGTGATCCGCGCGACGGTGGAGTCGTCACTCAGCGCGGCCCCGTCGGGCCCGTAGTAGGCGAACCCCTTCCCGCGCCGCTTCCGCGTGATCCCGGGAGTCGTCAGCGCACTTCGCCGCAATCGCATGGTTTCTCCCTCACCAGGTGTTTTGTGCCGTCGGTAGTACCCCCGGATGGCGGTGACTACACCTGGCGGGACTGGTCAGTGTGGGTGCCGTCACATCGCGGGCAGGTCTTTCTTAGGAAGTTCACGGCAAACGTTGAAGGACTTCCTCTGTTCGCAGCGCAGTCTCGAAGATGTCGGTTGAACTACCGCATAGGAGGAACGTCATGGCAACCATCGGGAATGTCGAGAGCAACGTCGTCGAACTCGCGCCGCGTCGTGCCCGCCACAACATGCGCGCTCTGGTGCTGGCCAAGCGCAGGCACCCGTCCTACATCGGCAACGTGGCGATGGCGCGTCCCGCGCCGGTGCCCGAGCACATCTGCCAGGTTCTGCCCTTCACGCGCTGAGCGGAATGGTCGCGGTGATTGTCGTTCCCGCGCCCGCAGTGCTGACCACGCCGAACTCGCCGGACAGTGCCTCCACCCGGTCTCTGAGACCGACCAGACCCGAACCGCCGCCCGCCACCGCGCCGCCGACGCCGTCGTCTGTCACCGACAGCCGAAGTCCGGCCTCGTCGGCGATCGCACAGACCGTCACCACCTCGGCTTCGGCGTATTTGGCCGCGTTGGTCAGCGACTCGGCCACCACGTAGTACGCCGCCACCTCCACCGACTCGGGCAGCCGGGCCTCGACATGCAATTCCAGCTCCACGGGGACCGGTGAGCGGCGCGCCAGCGTCCGGATCGCCGGGACCAGCCCGCCCTTGGACAGGATGGCCGGGTGCATACCCCGCGACAGCTCTTGCAGGTCCGCATACAACCCGGCCAGGCCGTCGACGATGGCCGACAGCTGCGCCCGGGCGGCACCGTCCGCGGCCGCCTCGGCCGCACGTAACTGCAGGCTGAGTGCGACGATGCGCTGCTGCGCGCCGTCGTGCAGATCCCGTTCGAATCCCCGTCGGGCCTGATCCGCGGCGGCGACGATGCGGGCCCGCGAGGCGGTGAGTTCGGCGCGGGTCTCCGCGTTGGCGATCGAGGTGGACACCAGGTCGGCGAAGTCGCGGATGTGTGCCTCGGCGTTGTCGGGGATGGCATCCGAGGCGGTCCAGGCCACGACGAGCGCACCCCGGGTCGCACCGTCCACGATGACGGGGGCGCCGGTACCGGAACGCATCCCGAGCCCGCTGAGCGCGGTGGCCACCTCGCCGGCCGCCGCGCGATAGTCGTCGATGCGCGCCGCCACGCCCGCGTTGCGGATGCGGGCACCGACATTGTCGCCGCTCAACGAGAACCGTTGTCCGACAACGAAAGCCCTCGGGTCACTCGCTGCCAGCACCATGGCCCGGTCGTCGGGCTCGTAGCGAAGCAGCGTGACGTGTTCGGCGCCGAGACTGTGCGCAAGCTCCGACACCGCGACGTCATAGACGTCCGACGGTGACGCGGCCCGCGCCACCAGGGTCGCCACCCGGCGCAATGCGGCCTGCTGGTCGGCCAGTGCGGTTGCCTCGCGGCGGCGCTGTTCGGCTTCCGCGGTCCGCAGACGGGCTTGTCCGACAAGCACATTGGTCACCAGCGCGAGGGTGAGGAAGACACTGACCGCCGGCGCCAGGGTGTCCTGGCCGTCCAGGTGGAAGTACACGTACACCAGGGCGCTGGCCAGCGACGTCGCCAGTGCCAGGCCGAACCCCCAGCCGGCCGACACCACCAGCACCCCGAGCAGGAACACCGCGCCGAACGCGTCGTCGGGGGCGACTCTCTTGAGCCACAGGAACAACAGCGTCTCGGCGGTGATGAACGCGGCCGCCACCACGACGCCCCAGCCCACAGGGCGTGCGGTCGGCCGCACGATCAGCGCCAACAGGCGCGACGGCCACGAATGCCAGTTCACTCCGGAGATGTTATTGCGGAAGTTCACAGAAACCTTTCCGGCTAGCGGTAATGCCTCACCGGCGGGGTGCTGCCAAGCTTGACCCATGTCCGGTTCCCCTGTGATGCGTGCGCTCATCGTCGATGACAGCGCCGCCTTCCGGGACGCGGCGACGACGATGCTGGCGCACGGCGGGATCACCGTGGTGGGCACCGCCACTGACGGCGCAGGCGCGCTGACGGCCAGCAGACGACTGGCGCCCGATGTGGCGCTCGTGGACGTCGACCTGGGCGCCGACAGCGGTTTCGACGTCGCCGAGCAACTCACCGACGTCCCGGTGATCCTGATCTCCACACACGACGAGCAGGATTTCGCCGATCTGATCGCCGCCAGCCCGGCGCGCGGCTTCCTACCGAAATTCGCGCTGTCGCCCGAGGCGATCCGGGGCCTGCTCGCCCGCTGAACTCAGAGCGAATCGAGGTAGACGATCACCGCGCGGACCCGCCGGTGATCGTCCCCGGTCTCCGGGAGATCCAGCTTCGTCAGGATGCTGCGCACGTGCTTTTCCACCGTGCCCTCCGTCACCCACAACCGACGGCCGATCCCGGCGTTGGACAGCCCCTCGGCCATCAGCGACAGCACCTCACGTTCCCGTGCGCTTAGCGCGGCCAGCGGGTCATTGCGCCGCCGCGCCGACACCAGTTCGGTGACCAGGGCCGGATCGATGACCGAGGCGCCGCCGGACACCCGGTTCAACGTGTCGACGAAATCGTCGACGTCGGTGACGCGCGTCTTGAGCAGGTAGCCGATGCCGCGTCCGCCCGAGAGCAGTTCGGTGGCGTGCTCGACGTCGATGTGCGCGGAGAGCACGACGATCCCGGTGTCGGGAAACTCGGCGCGGATGGTGCGCGCGGCGTCCAGCCCCTCGGTGCTGTGGGTGGGCGGCATCCGGATGTCGGTGAGCACCAACGCCGGTCGGTGTTCGCGCACCGCCGTCAGCAGCCCGTCCGCATCGCCGGCCTGCCCGGCGACCTCGAAACCGGATCGCTGCAGGAGGCTGGCGAGCCCCTCACGCAGCAGTACGTCATCGTCGGCGAGGACAACTCGAATGGGCACGCGACATTCTCGCATCCCGCCGGCCGTGGGGCACCGACGAAGGTCGCTATGGGGGTTAGCACTACCCGCTCATTGGCGGCCAGCTTCGCAGACACCGGTCCAGCTGCAGAGCAGGCTGAAGTCATCGAACAACCCAGCGAGGAGCCCGACATGACCGCATCACTGACCCGCAGTGCACACACCCTGTCCCTGCTCGACGGGGAGATCGTCGAAGAGAACGAGCTCGGTTCGATGCGCCGCGTCACCGCCGACAACCTGCCCATCTTGAAGGGCCTGTCCATCAAGCGCGTGCTGTTGAATCCGGGCGCCATGCGGACCCCGCACTGGCACGCCAACGCCAATGAGCTGACCTACTGTGTGGCCGGAACCGCGCTGGTGTCCGTGCTGGACGACGGAAGCAAGTTCTCCAGCTTCATCGTGACGGCGGGGCAGATGTTCCACGTCGAGTCCGGCTCGCTGCACCACATCGAGAACATCGGCACCGAGGTGTGCGAGTTCATCATCGCGTTCCGCGACGAACGCCCCGAGGATTTCGGCCTGGGCGCGACGTTCGGCGCCTTCACCGACGCGGTGCTCGGCAACACCTACGACCTGCCGGCGTCCGATATGGCCAAGATCCGCCGTACGACACATGACCGCAAGCTCGCCGCCCGCATCGGCGATCCCGAGATCCCAGCGAGCGCGTACTTCAACGACCCCCACAAGTTCGACATTGAAGGCCTGCCACCGGGATTGACGTACGCCTACGGCGACGCCCGCTTCGCCCGCGACCAGTTCTGGCCGGCGTTGAAGAACATCTCCATGTACTCCCTGCGCGTCACCGAGGACGGGATGCGCGAACCGCACTGGCACCCCGTGACCGCCGAGATGGGGTACGTCCAGCACGGCGACGCGCGGATGACGATCATGAATCCCGATGGGACGCTGGACACCTGGGCCATGACGACCGGCGACATGTACTTCATCCCGCGGGCCTACCCGCACCACATCGAGAACACGGGTCAAGACCCCTGGCACTTCCTGATCTTCTTCGATCAGCCGTTCCCCGCCGACATCGGCTACCGCGCCTCGGCCAGCGCGTACTCTCGCGAGGTGCTGGCAGCCGCGTTCGACACCCACATCGAGGACCTGCCGACCTTCCCGTTCACTCCCGCCGACCCGCTGATCGTCCGCAAGAGCAACCCGTTGGACGCCCTGGCATGACGTCGGTCGACCGCGTCGAAGGCCGCGACAAGGTGACCGGGGCGACGCGCTACACCGCGGACACCGCGGCGCCGGGCGTGACGTATGCGGCGCTGGTGCAATCCGAGGTCGCGCACGGCGAGGTGACCGGCGAATCGGTGGCCGTCGCAGCGGCGGCCGCGGCGGCGGCACCCGGGGTCCTGCACGTGCTGACCCCGCTGAACTGCCCGCCCCTGCAGGTGCTGCCGAAGGATCTGACCTGGGACCTGCCACTTGAGCGCCGGCCGCCCCTCTCGGACCTGACGGTGCAGTACGCCGGGCAGCACCTGGCGCTGGTGGTGGCCGACTCACCGGAGAACGCCGCGTACGCTGCCGCGCTGATGCGGTTCGAATATCGAAGTTCACCAGCACAATTGAGTGTGGATCAGGTGCTCGCCGAGCCGGTGCCCGCCGACGGGGCCGACGGGGTGGTCCGGCACGGCACCTACCGTCCCGACCACTTCGTCAAACTGGCGGAGGAGAAGCTGCAGGACCATCGCGGAACGGTCGACGAACCCGCCGGGGTGCGGGTCGCCGCGCGCTACACCACGGCCCGCAACACCCACTATCCGATCGAACTGTCGGCCACCATCGCCGAATGGGTGGGTGACGATCTGACCGTGCACGACAGCACCCGGTGGATCACCGGCGAACGCCGCGCCCTGGCTGCCTACCTCGGTATAGCGGAGCAACGCGTGCGGATCGTGTCCGAATTCGTGGGCGGTGCTTTCGGTTCCAAGAGCTTTCTGTGGATGCACGTGGTGTTGTGCGCCGTCGCCGCACGCGAAGTCGGGCGCCCGGTGAAACTCGTGCTGACCAGGAACCAGATGTTCACCTCGACCGGGCACCGGCCGCGCACCGACCAGCGACTGGCCCTGGTCGCCGAGCCCGACGGCACCCTGCTCAGCACCGAGCAACACACCCGCACCGAGACCTCCACGGTGGCCCACTTTTGCGAGCCGGTCGGCCTGTCGGCGCGGGGTCTCTACCACTCGCCCCGACTCGCAGTGTCACACGAGGTGGCCAGGATCAACGCGCCGACTCCGTGTTTCATGCGCGGCCCGGGCGAGGCGCCGGGACTGTTCGCGCTGGAAGTCGCGATGGACGAACTCGCGGCGGCACTCGGCCGTGATCCGGTGGCGCTGCGGCTGGCCAACGACGCTGACGTCGACCAGCCCAGCGGCAGAGCGTATTCGGGCAAACACCTGGCCGACTGCTACCGCCGCGGCGCACAGAGCTTCGGCTGGGCGAGCCGTCCCGCCGCACCACGGGCAATGCGCCGCAACGGAGTCCAGGTCGGATGGGGGATGGCCACCGCCACCTACCCGGGCCGCCGGATGCCGGCCGGTTGTTCCGTGCAGACCGGCGTCGACGGCGTGGTGCGCTTCGCGTCGGCCACCCACGAGATCGGCACCGGGGTGCGCACCGTCATGACGCAACTCGCCGCGGAGGGCTGCGGCCTGCCGCTCGGTCAGGTGCGCTTCTCGTCCGGTGACTCACGATTTCCGGATGCTCCCTACAGTGGTGCCTCGCAGACCACGGCGACCGTCGGGTCCGCGGTCCATGCGGCGGCACTCGAATGGCGCCACCGCCTGGCACAGCACTGCCCCGACTACGATGGCGACCCGGCCGGGCTGCCCGATGCCCTGCGCCGCGGCGGTGCTGAACTCCTTGCGGCACTGAGCTTCACGACCACGAGTCAAGGTGCCGACGAATCCGGCCCCGTCTCGCAGTCGTTCGGGGCGCACTTCTGCGAAGTGGAGGTCGACGAACAGATCGGCCGGGCCACCGTCACCCGCTGGACGGCCGTGCTGGACTGTGGCCGCGTGCTCAATCCGAAGCTGGCCACCAATCAGGTGATGGGCGGTGTCACCTTCGGCATCGGGATGGCGCTGCTGGAGCAGGTGCCGCACGACCCGCGCACCGCCCAGTTGATCGGCGAGTACTACGTGCCCACCCACGCCGATCGGCCGGAATTCGACATCCAATTCGTCGATGTGCCCGACTACGGGCTGGACCCTGTCGGGGTGCGCGGCATCGGCGAGATCGGCACCTGTGGGGTGCCGGCGGCCGTCGCCAACGCCATCTACCACGCGACCGGGAAACGGTTGCGGGATCTGCCGATCACGTGTGAGAACCTGATGCGGCCATTCGCCGAGGAGACCCCGTGAAGTTACGCGTGAACGGCACCATCACCGAGATGGACAACGATGTCCGGTCCACGCTGCTCGACGTGCTGCGGGAACGGCTCGGGCTGACCGGCACCAAGAAGGGCTGTGATCACGGACTGTGCGGCGCATGCACCGTGCACGTCGACGGTGAGCGGGTGCTGAGCTGCCTGACGCTGGCCGTGTCGATCGACGGTGCCGACGTCACCACGGTCGAGGGCCTGGCCGAGGGGGACAACCTGACACCGCTGCAGCAGGCCTTCATCGAGCACGACGGATTCCAGTGCGGCTACTGCACACCCGGCCAGCTGGCCTCTGCGCATGCCCTGGTGCGCGAGCACGCCAGAGGAGACCTGTGTGCCAGCACCTTCGACGGCTCGCGCTCCGACGTCGTCGATGGCCCACCATGTCTGTCGCGCAACGAGATCCGTGAACGAATGGCGGGAAACATCTGCCGGTGCGGTGCCTACGCCAACATCGTGGCGGCCATCTCCGCGGTGGCCGGGGACGCGCCGTGAAGCCCTTCGAATTCCGGCACGCGGCAAGCGTGTCCGACGCGATCGATGCCGCCGCCGCGGGCGCGCGCTACTTCGCCGGTGGCACGAATCTGTTGGACCTGATGAAGACGGGCGTGGAAGCACCGCCCGCGCTGATCGACATCGGCCGGATCGGCTTGGACCGCATCGAGCCCACCGCAGCCGGCGGGGTGCTGATCGGGGCCGCGGCGAGTAACAGTGCGGTGGCCAATCACCGGCTGATCCGGGCCCGCTATCCGGTGCTGTCGCAGGCCATCCTCTCCGGTGCCACCACCCAGCTCCGCAACATGGCCACCGCCGGCGGCAATCTGATGCAGCGGACCCGATGCCCGTACTTCATGGACCCGGCGTTCGGACAGTGCAACAAGCGCGCCCCGGGGTCGGGATGTGCCGCGTTGGGCGGCTTCAACCGAGAGCATGCGCTGTTCAGCACAGACGATCGGTGCGTGGCCGTGCACCCCTCGGATATGGCCGTCGCCCTGGCCGCGCTGGACGCCGCCGTGCACGTGCAAGGTCCGGCGGGCGCGCGCCTCATCCCGATCGCCGACTTCTACACCGGAGCCCGTCCGGAGCGGGACAACACCGTGGCCCTCGGTGAACTGATCACCGGGATCGAGTTACCACCAACGTCTTTCGCGGAGAACAGCTGGTATTTGAAGGTGCGCGACCGGCACAGCTATGCGTTCGCACTGGTGTCGGTGGCGGCCGGCGTGGAACTGGCCGACGGGGTGATCGCCTCGGCGGCGGTCGCGCTCGGCGGCGTCGCCGCGCTGCCCTGGCGGGTGGCGGCGGCCGAGGACGCGCTCGTCGGCCGCCGTCCCGGGGACGCGGTGTTCCGGCGCGCCGCCGAATTGTTGATGGCCGGGGCCACGCCGCTGAGCCAGAACGGATTCAAGATCGATCTCGGTAAACACAGTGTTGTGCGCGCGCTACAGCGTGCATGCGGGATGAACCCGGAGTGAATGCCGGGAGAACTGTGCAATTCGGTGGTGGCGCTCTCCCGCGCGACCCGAGAAACTGAACGCGTGACCACCTCGACTTCGCTCGTCGCTCGAATCCTGGACTGGCTGCGCGCCGGGTATCCCGAGGGCGTGCCCGGTACCGACCGGGTGCCGCTGCTCGCGCTGCTGCGCAACACCCCGCTGACCGAAGATCAGGTCAAAGAGGTCGTCGCCCACATCACCGCCGCGGGCTCGCCTGCGCTGGCCGACGGCGAGATCGCCCGCGACGAGATCGAAACCTTCATCGCCGAGGTCACCCACCACGACGCCGGCCCCGAGAACGTCCGTCGCGTCGCCGCCAAACTCGCGGCCGCCGGCTGGCCGCTGTCCGGCGTCGAGGACATCGAGAACTAGACCGGGTGGACCGGGCAGGTCGCCGACCCGCCCGCCCTACCGTCGACGGGCACCTGCCGGATGGCCCGTGCCGTGATCCGGCCACCGCGGTGCGGGGTCAGGATGACGTGCTTGACGCGCTGGCGTTCACCAGGGGCGGTCGTCGTGTCCAGTTCCACGCGTTTGAGCACCTCGCGCAGCACCACCCGCATCTCCGTCATCGCAAAAGTGGCGCCCAGGCAGCGGCGGTTCCCGCCGCCGAACGGCAGCCACACGGTGGGGCCGGGGGTCGCGCCCACCATCCGATCCGGGTCGAAACGGTCGGGGTCCGGATACCGGCCGGCGTCGGCGTGCACCAGGCCGATCCCCGGCGCCACCATCACCCCGGCGGGTAGTCGGTATCCGGCGATGCCGACCGGTTCGGTGAGCACCCTCCCGACATCGAACACCACCGGACGGATACGCAGCGTCTCCTTGGCAACCGCGTCGAGGTAGTCGTCGTCGCCGGTCTCGGCGGCGCGGACGGCCCTCGACAGGACGGCGGGATGGCGGGTCAGCCGCTCCAGCGCCCAGGACAATGCGGTGGCGGTCGTGTCGTGGCCGGCCAGCAGCAGGGTCATCAACTGGTCCCGCAGCTCATGGTCGGTCATTGCACGTCCACCGTCGTCTGCGGCGCGAACGAGCAGGGCCAAGGCATCGGTGCGTTCGGCCAGCGCGGGATCGCTGCGCCGGTCGGCGATCTCGGCATAGAGAAGCCGGTCGACGGCGGAGATCCGGTCCCGCACCCCCTGCCAGGGCCTGCGTTGTTGCAGCCGGCTGTCGGCGATCGACAAGCTGTCGAAGGTGGTGAGGCTCAGCAGGCGCGGCAGCACCGCACGCAACTGGGCGAGCCGAGCCGGGTCGCTGGCGCCGACCACGGTGCGCAGGATGACCTCAAGGGTGATCGCCGACATCCGGGGCGCCACGGCGAAGCTGCGGCCCACCGGCCAGCCGGCGATGGATTCGGCGGCGATCTCGGCCATGGCGGTGGCCTGGCGCTCCACGGCCGCACGGGTGAACGGTGCCAGCATCAGGCGGCGCCGGTCGGCGTGTACGTCGTCGTCGACGACGAGCACCGAACTGTCGCCGAGCAGACCACTGAGCATCGAATTCGCTTCGCCGGCATGGAAAATGCTCGGGCTGCCGGCGAACACCTCTTTGATGTCCGCGGGGTCGGCCAGATATACGACAGTGCCCAGCGAGGTCACCCGCAGCGTGAACACATCGCCGTAACGGCGGTGACAGGCCGCGACGAACCGGGGCCAGTAGCGCAGGAACAAGGCCGCTTGCACAACCGGGGGCAGGCGCGGTCCGGGCGGCAGGGCAGACGTGATGCCGGTCACGCTGTCATCGTAGCGCCGACGGAAGCTAGGGCCCCGGGCTGCCGCACCTCTTGTTAGGGTTACCTAACTTGATGGGGGGCGTGCCATGGCGTTCATCGGAATCGGCGCGGCCGCTCGCAGATTCGGTCTCGCCGAATCGGCGTTGCGGTACTGGGAGCGGCGGGGCCTGTTGCACCCGGTCCAGCTCGGCTCCGGTTGGCGCCGGTACGGCCCCGAGGAACTGCACCGGATCGGACTGATCCAGATGTGGCGCGAGACCGGGATGATGAGCCTGGACGAGATCGCGACGATCCTGACGGCCCACAACCACGAGTGGCGCACGGCCGACAGCGGCCGCGGGTTCGCCCCGGAGCGTGCAGCTCGTTGACGTAGGACGCGTCGATGACCTCGATCTCCGGGGTCACGTCGTGCTCGGCGCAGAAGTCCAGCATCTCCTGGGTCTCCGGGATGCCGCCGATCATCGAACCCGAGATGCTGCGGCGTCCGCCGGCCAACGGGAACGCGGGCACCTCGAGTGGATGCTCCGGGATGCCGAGCTCGACGAGCGTGCCGTTCACCTTGAGCAGGCCCAGGTAGTCGCCCATCGGAAGGTTCGCCGACACGGTATTGAGGATCAGGTCGAACTTGCCCGCCAGCTTGGTGAAGGTGTCCGGGTCGGCGGTCGCGTAGTACTCGTCGGCGCCCAGCCGTAGGCCGTCTTCCATCTTCTTCAGCGACTGGCTCAGCACCGTGACGTGCGCGCCCATCGCATGAGCAAGCTTGACGCCCATGTGGCCCAGACCGCCGAGGCCGATCACGGCCACCTCTTTGCCGGGGCCGGCGTTCCAGTGCTTCAGCGGCGAGAACAGGGTGATGCCAGCGCAGAGCAGGGGAGCGGCCTTGTCCAGCGGGATGGAATCCGGGACGCGCAGCACGTAGTTCTCGTCGACGACGATGGCGGTGCTGTAGCCGCCGTAAGTGGGGCTGCCGTCGCGCTCGGTGGAGTTGTAGGTGCCGTGCATGCCGTAGTCGCCGGTGCAGTACTGCTGCAGGCCTTCCTTGCAGTTGTCGCACTCGCGGCAGGAGTCGATAAAGCAGCCGACGCCGACGTGATCGCCGACCTTGTACTTCGTGACATCGGAGCCGACCTCGGTGACGACGCCCGCGATCTCGTGACCCGGCACGACGGGGTAGTTCGGCGTACCCCATTCGGCTTTGACGGTGTGGATGTCGCTATGACAGATGCCCGCGAACTTGATGTCGAAGGCCACGTCGTGCGGCCCTACGGCGCGGCGCTCGACGGTCGTCTTGGTCAGGTGGCCGGACGCCTCGTTGGCGGCGTAGGCGGAAACGGTGGTGGTCATGGTGTGGTGATCCTCTTCCTCGACATGCCTCTTTGAATGCGCAATAAGCGCCTCCGCTCAACGCTAGCGAAGGAAACCGAACATGGCTCGGCAGCGGGCGCGACTTTGCACCGCCGGTTGTTCCAACAGCGACCTGGTCCGGTCTAGTCCCGGTTCTTGCTGTGAATCGGGTTATAGGCCGGGTGCCCGGAAGCCGGCGGTGAAACTCACCCGGTCGTAGCGGGCCACACGCGCCTGCGTGTACGGGTCGGCGGCGGCCACGGCGTCGGCCTCGTCGGCGGACATGTCGCCGGCGATGAGGACTGCTCCCTGCGTTTCCGTCCTGCCCGCCAGAAGGATGCGGCCCGCGGCCACCTCCTCGGCCAGCCATGCCAGGTGCGCCGGCCGGGTCTGATCGACGACGTCGTCGGGCTGCAGGTACGTCAGGCTCAGAACGTGAAACACGCCGCGAGAATATCCGGGCAGCGGTGTCACCGCACAGTCACATGTGTTGCACGGCGTTAACACGCGGCGGCGATCGGTTACGCCGCCGCAACCACAGCGCCCGCGCCGCCCGCCAAACTGTCGATTGACAGAAATGAACGGCGACGTGGGGGAGTCCGTTGAGCAGCGATGCCGGCACGGTGCTGATAGCCAACCGGGGCGAGATCGCGGTCCGGTTGATCCGGGCTGCCCGCGCACTGGATCTGCGCACCGTCGCGGTGTTCTCCGATGCCGACCGGGCGGCGCCGCACGTGCGGCTGGCCGATACCGCGATCCGGCTGGGCCCGGCGGCACCGTCGGAAAGCTATCTGAGGGTGGACGCGCTCCTCGACGCCGCGCGGGCCACCGCTGCCGGCATGATTCACCCCGGCTACGGATTCCTGTCCGAGGACGCCGAATTCGCCACTGCCGTCGAACAATCCGGGCTGGTGTTCGTCGGTCCTACCCCCGAACAATTGAGGGTCTTCGGGGTCAAACACACCGCCCGCGCGGCAGCGGTGGCCGCCGGTGTCCCTGTCTTTCCCGGTTCGGGCCTGCTGGACGACGTGGCCGCCGCACTCGCCGCCGCATCCGACATCGGTTACCCGGTGATGCTCAAGGCCACCGGCGGTGGCGGTGGCATCGGTATGCAGGTCTGCCGCGATGCCGCCGAACTGCGAACCGCCTACGACCAGGTGTCCCGGCTGGCGGGACGTAGCTTCGCGGCGGCCGGCGTGTTCGTCGAGCGGTTCGTGGCCGATGCCCGCCATGTCGAGGTGCAGATCTTCGGTGACGGAGCCGGGCGGGTGGTGTCCCTCGGGGACCGCGACTGTTCCCTGCAGCGCCGCAACCAAAAGGTGATCGAGGAGGCGCCGGCCCCCGACCTGCCCGATGAGCTACGGGCGCAATTGCATTCGTCGTCGCGTGCGCTCACCGCGGCGGTGTCCTACCGGTCGGCGGGCACCGTGGAATTCATCTACGATCCGCGCCGCAGGGAAGCCTCCTTCCTGGAGGTCAACGCGCGGCTGCAGGTCGAACACCCGGTCACCGAGGCCGTCACCGGAATCGACTTGGCGGCGTGGATGTTCCGGCTGGCGCGCGGGGAACGCGACCTGCTCGACGGCCTGGCCCCTGCGTTGCCGACCACCGGCCACGCCGTCGAGGCGCGCATCTACGCCGAGGATCCGTCCCGCGAATACCGCCCCAGCACCGGCACGCTCACCGAGGTCACCTTCCCGACCGATGTCCGGGTGGACACCTGGGTGGAACGGGGGTCCGAGGTGTCGGCGTCCTATGATCCGTTGCTGGCCAAGATCATCGGTGCGGCACCCGACCGCGACACGGCCCTCGATGCGCTCGACGCGGCCCTGGCCGGCACCGTGCTGCACGGTATCGAGGTCAACATCGGCCTGCTGCGGGCCGCGCTCGGGCACGACGACGTGCGGGCGGCCCGGCACACCACCGCGACGCTGGCCGCCGTGGTGGATCCGCGCCCGCGGATCACCGTCGAGCGCCCCGGGTTGCTGACCACCGTGCAGGACCTGCCCGGTCGGGTGGGCCGCTGGGATGTCGGCGTCCCGCCCAGCGGTCCGATGGACGACCTGTCCTTCCGGCTCGGGAACCGCGCACTGGGTAACGACGGTGGTGCTCCCGGATTGGAGTGCACCGCAACCGGGCCCGCCCTGCGCTTCAGCCAGGCCGCGACTGTGTGCGTCACCGGTGCGTACTGCCTGGTCACCGTCGACGGCGTGCCCGCCCCGATGTGGGAGCCCATCGACATCGCCGCCGGCGGCCTGCTCGACATCGGTGCCGCCGAGGTCGCCGGTCTGCGCACCTACGTGCTGTTCGCCGGTGGGCTGGACGTTCCGCGCTACCTCGGCAGTGCGTCGACCTTCACGCTCGGACGTTTCGGTGGCCACGGCGGCCGTCAGTTGGTCACCGGCGATGTGCTGCGAGCCGTCCCCCCGGCCGACGAGGTGCCGGCCGCGCCGGTGCCCGCCGAACTGCGCCCGGCGATGCCCACCGAGTGGGAACTCGCCGTCACCGAAGGTCCGCACGCCGCACCGGAATTCTTCACCCGGGCCGATATGGACACCCTCTACGCCGCCCGCTACCGGGTGCACTTCAACTCGGCGCGCACCGGGGTGCGGCTGGAAGGGCCCACCCCGCAGTGGGCGCGTGCCGACGGCGGCGAGGCCGGGTTGCATCCGTCCAACATCCACGACACCGCCTATTCGGTCGGCGCGCTGGACTTCACCGGCGACACCCCGATCCTGCTCGGCCCCGACGGCCCCAGCCTGGGTGGCTTCGTCTGCCCCGTGACGGTCATCTCGGCGCAGCGGTGGAAACTCGGGCAGCTGCGCCCGGGTGACACGGTGCGGTTCGTGTCGGTGCGGGCGCAGGACGCACCGTCGCGCGGCGATCTCGGAAGCTCGCGCAGCGCAACGCTTCCCGCCGGCGGCGACGGGGATGACGGCGTGCTCGCACGGCACGCGGCGCTGGGCGCCCCTGTCGTGGTGTATCGCCGCAGCGGTGATGACAACGTGCTGGTGGAGTACGGCGACATGGTGCTCGACCTCGGGTTGCGGGCTCGGGTGCACGCCTTGCACGGTCGGCTGGCAGACGCGGTGCGCGGCGGATCGGTGACCGGAATCGTCGATCTGACACCGGGAATCCGTTCCCTGCAGGTCCATGTCGACCCCGACGTGCTGCCGATCACCACGCTGCTCGGGCTGCTGCGCGACCTGGAGGACGACCTGCCGGCGAGCACCGAACTGGTGGTGCCCAGCCGCTCCGTGCGGCTCCCGTTGAGCTGGGACGACCCCGCCACCCGGGAGGCGATCGCCCGGTACATGTCGGGTGTGCGCGACGACGCGCCCTGGTGTCCGTCCAACATCGAGTTCATCCGCCGGGTGAACGGTCTGGGTTCACACGCCGACGTGATGGACATCGTGTTCGCCGCGGAGTACCTGACGCTCGGTCTGGGCGACGTGTATCTCGGTGCGCCGGTGGCTACTCCGCTCGATCCGCGGCATCGGCTGGTGACCACCAAGTACAACCCCGCCCGCACCTGGACCGCGGAGAACTCCGTCGGCATCGGCGGGGCCTACCTGTGCATCTATGGCATGGAGGGACCGGGTGGCTATCAGTTCGTCGGGCGTACCACGCAGGTGTGGAACCGTTTTCCCCGCAGATCCGATGAAAACCCTTGGCTTCTACGCTTTTTCGACCGCATTTCGTGGTATCCGGTGTCGCCGGAGGAACTGATGGACTTGCGGGCCGACGTCGCCGCGGGCCGCGGCACCGTCGACATCACCCCCGGCACGTTCTCGCTGGCCGAGCACGAACGTTTTCTCGCCGACAACGCCGACTCGATCGAGCGGTTCCGGTCGCTCCAGACCGCGGCATTCGCGGGCGAACGTGCGGCCTGGGCAGCCGCAGGCGAATTCGACCGGGCCGAGCGAGCCCAGGCGCATGCCACGCCCACCGCCGATGACCTGGTGCTCGACGACGACGCGCACCGGGTCGACGCCCCGTTCTCATCGAGTGTGTGGAAAGTCGATGTCGCGGTGGGGGAGCGGGTCATCGCCGGCCAGGCGCTGCTCGCACTGGAGGCCATGAAGATGGAGACCGTGCTCACCGCGCCGTCCGACGGTGTCGTCACCCACGTGCTGGTGCAGGCGGGACACCAGGTGGAACCCGGAACCCCGCTGGTGGTCGTCGGTCAGCTCGCAGGGTGATCCGCGACGACCCGCCGGCTGCGTTCCCGCAGTTCGGGTGTCGTCGGATCGCCGAGCACCCGCAGGCAGGCGTCGGCGACATGCACCGGCAGCTCCGAGCGTTGCGGGCCCGCCGGGACCGACCACATGTTGACCAGCGACTCGACCAGCCGGAACGGCAGGTCGGCGGCCGCGGGATGCACCCCGGTACGGTCCACCACCGCCCGGCTCAGCGCCAGGTAGTGCAGGCGCAGACGTTCACGGTCCGACCAGAACGGTTCCAGCCGGGCGTCGCGCAGTTCCGGCAGGAGATACAGGGCGCCCAGATTCCAGCTGCCACTGAGCAGTTGGTCACCGTCGAACGCGGCCAGCGCGTGCAGATGCTCGGCGGCCGTCAGTGCGGGGCCGGCCCCGAGCAGGACCGGAATGAACGACAACGTGGGCGTGACCGTCTGACTCAGCAGGGCGCACAGGATGTCGTCCTTGGTCTTGAAGTAGTGATACAGCGAGGCCTGCCGGATGCCCACCGACTCGGCGATGCTTCGGGTCGACGTGCCCGCGTAGCCCATGGTGGTGAACAATTCGCCTGCCGCATCGAGTATTTCGTCACGGGCCGTCATCCCTGGGCGCCGCTGCGTCTGCAGACGGGGTCGGCCGGCGCGGGTGAGCGACATGGTCCCATCGTGACCCATGGCAGGCCCGATCGGTACGCCGCGCCGTATCTGTCACATGACAGAAACGCGCGATACACCTCGGTTACCTGGCGCCCGGAATTGGTTACGCCAGCGACACCCATCGAGGGCGGCGGCCGTGAAAACTGTCAACTGACAGGCCAGTGATGGCACCGCTGACAGATCGGGAGGATGCGCGCATGGGCAATGTCGTTTCCGCGGTCGAGCCGCAGGTGCTCCCCGACTCGCCATCGAACTCCGCCCCCGTCGCCGACATTCGCGACCTGCACGTCACGTTCCGCCGCAACGGCCAGGATGTGCACGCGTTGCGCGGGGTCGACCTGACGGTCGTCCCGGGCGAGATCCTCGGGCTGGTGGGCGAATCGGGCTCGGGCAAAAGTGTGCTCGGTTTCGGCATGCTCGGACTGCTGCCCCGCCAGGCCCGCATCGACGGCACCATCACGGTTACCGGAGCCGACATGGTGCACGGCACCGCCAAGGACCTGCGCAAGGTCCGCCGCCTCGACCTGGGCGCGGTGTTCCAGGATCCGATGACCTCGTTGAACCCCACCATGCGGATCGGCAAGCAGGTCGCCGAGGCCGCGGGCGGTACCGACCAAGCGCTGCGATTGCTGACGGCGGTGGGCATCCCGGACCCGGCCCGGCGGATGCGGTCCTATCCGCATGAACTCTCCGGAGGTCTGCGCCAGCGGGTGATGATCGCCATCGCCATCGCCGGTGACCCCGAGCTGATCGTCGCCGACGAACCCACCACCGCGCTCGACGTCACGGTGCAGGCTCAGGTGCTGACCCTGCTGCAGGGGCTGCGCGACCAGATCGGTTGCAGCATCGTCTTCATCACCCACGACCTCGGGGTGGCCGCGCAGATCTCGGACCGGATCGCGGTGCTCTACGCGGGTCGCATCGCCGAGATCGGGCCCACCGCAGACGTACTCCAGACGCCCGCCCACCCCTACACCCGCGGGCTGTTGCGCTCCAGGCTGACGTTGCAGACCGCGCGCGGCCGGCGGCTGGCGGCTTTACCCGGCTCGGTGCCCAGCCCGCTGACACCGCTGCCGGGATGCGCGTTCGTCCCCCGCTGCGACCTCGCCACCGACGACTGCACGAAGTCACTGCCGGAGCCGACCTCCGTGGGGCCCGCCCGGGTGAGCGCCTGTCTGTTGCCCGCAGGACAGATCGACGGGACCGAGGAGTCCGCCGCCGGCGGGGAAACCGCTGCCGAACAGACGATCTCGGCCCCGGTGACCGACCGGCCGCCGTCGATCGAACTGGCCGATGTCATCAAGACCTTCACGGTGGCCAGGCGCGGCAAGCTGCAGGCGCTGCGCGGAGTGACCCTGCGCGTCGGGCACGGCGAATCGGTGGCACTGGTGGGGGAGAGCGGCTCGGGAAAGTCCACCCTGCTACGGGTGATCGCGGGTCTGGAGAAGGCGACCTCCGGCACGGTGAAACTGACGGGCGACCAAGGCCCGCAGATGGTGTTCCAGGACGCGGGCGCGTCGCTGACCCCGTGGCTGTCGGTCGGTGAACTCATCGCCGAGCGGCTGCGCGGGACGAAGATCTCCCGCGCCCAGCGCCGCGCTGCCGTCATCGATGTCCTCGAGCGGGTCGGGCTGCCCGCCGAGGTGGCGAAGTCGCGCGCCGGTCAACTCTCCGGTGGTCAGCGCCAACGGGTTTCGCTGGCACGCGCCACCGTGGTGCCGCCGCCGGTGCTGTTGTGCGACGAGCCGACCAGCGCGCTGGACGTATCGCTGGCCGCCTCGGTACTGAACCTGATCGGTGACCTCCGCCGCAGCCTGGACATGTCCGTCGTGTTCGTGACGCACGATCTCTCGGTGGCCCGCGTGGTCGCCGACCGCATCGCGGTGATGTATCTGGGCCGGATCGTCGAAGTGGGTCCGGCCGAACAGGTGATCGGCGATCCCGCCCATCCCTACACCCGGGCCTTGGTCGACTCGATTCCCGACCTCGGGCGCGAATCCCTGGTGTTGCCCGGTGAACCCGCCAGCCCGCTGTCGCCGCCGACCGGTTGCGCATTCCATCCACGCTGCCCGATATCCGTCGACGCCTGCGGCGGTGACGAACTCGACGTCCGGTTGGAGGGGTTTCCCGGCCACCCCCACCAGGTCGCCTGCATCGAACGGAAGGCGGTCTGATGGCGGTGGCGATCTCCGCGCCCACCCTGGTCCGAGGCGACGCACGGTGGCGGCCTGCCCTGCCGCAGTCCCGGTCGACGATCGTCAACTGGGCCGGCTTCGCCCTGGTGATCCTGGTGACCCTGCTCGTCATCGCCGTGCCGCTGCTCGCGCCGCACGACCCACTGACACCGGTGGGGATACCGCTGCAGGCGCCGGGCAAGAACGGCTTCCTGCTCGGCACGGACAGCGTGGGACGCGACATCCTGTCCCGCGTGCTCTACGGCGCGCGGTCCAGCTGGTTCGCCGCGCTGGCCGTGGTGGCACTGGGCCTGCTGATCGGCGGACTCGTCGGCCTCATCGCCGGCGCCACCGGCGGATGGGTCGACACGACGCTCATGCGCATCACCGATGGCTTCCTGTCGCTACCCGCACCGGTACTGGCGATCGCGGTGGTGGCCGCGCTCGGCCCGGGTTTCCTGCACACGCTGATCGCCGTGTCCATCGTCTGGTGGCCGTTCTATGCCCGGCTGGTCCGCGGCGAGGTGGTCCGGCTGGCCGCGAGGCCACACGTCGAAGCGGCGAAACTGGCCGGTGTCAGCCGATTCCGGCTCGCCGGCCGGCACCTGCTGCCCGGCGCACTGCCCAACTCGCTCGTCGCCGCCAGCCTTGACATCGGGACGCTGATCCTCACCCTGGCCGCGCTGTCGTTCCTCGGCCTCGGGCAGGCCGCGCCCGCCCCCGAACTGGGTGCCGACTCGGCGCGCAACCTCAGTTACTTCCTGCAGCAGTGGTGGATTCCGGTAATGCCCGGCCTCGGTGTCCTGGTGCTGGCGCTGATCGCCAACATCGCCGGCGACTGTCTGCGCAATCTGATGAAGACGGAGTGACACGATGAAGACGTTCGTGGCGTCCCGACTGGGCGCGATGGCAGCCATCCTGGTGGCGCTGACCGCGGTGCTGTTCGTGTTGCAGAACATATCGCCGTTGGATCCGGTCAAGGCGCAGCTCGGCGCACAGGCCTCCGCGCAGGCCGTCGCCGCCCGCCGGGAGGCCCTCGGGCTCAACGACCCTGTCCTCGTGCAGTTCTGGCACTACCTGTCCGGTGCCGTCACCGGCGACCTGGGCACCTCCTACCGCACCCGGCACGCGGTGATGTCCGATCTAGGTTCCTTCTTCCCGGCGACCCTGGAGCTCGCGATGTGCGGGCTGGCGATCGCCATCGTGCTCGCCGTGCTGCTGGCCTTCAGCACCACGCTGAAGTGGCGCGGTGCCGGCGTGCTGCGGGCGGTGTTGTTCACCGGGTCCTCTGCCCCGATGTTCCTGCTCGGCATCCTCGGGCTGATCGTCTTCTACCAGACCCTGGGCTGGGTGCCCGCCAACGGACGGATCGCCGTGCCGAATGCGCCCGACGGCCCCACCGGGCTGCTCACCGTCGACGGCCTGTTGCACGCCCGGTTCGACGTGTTCGCCGACGCGCTGCACCACCTGATCCTGCCCGCGTTCGTCATCGCGATCGGGCCGGCGGTGGCGATCGGGCGGGTATTGCGCAGCAGTCTGATGACCGACATCGACAGTGACTACGCGCGCACGGCCCGGGCCAAAGGCCTCTCCGAGAGCCGGATCATGGCCAAGCACGTGTTACGCAACTCCATCGGCGCGGCCCTGTCCATGACGGGACTTCAAGTCGGCCTGATGTTCTCGGGCGTGCTCGTGGTCGAGCAGGTGTTCGGCTGGCCCGGAATCGGCCAGTACATCGCCCAGAGCATCCCCGTCGCGGACTTCCCGGCGATCGCCGGCGTCACGCTGATGCTCGGCGCGCTGTACGTCTTCATCAACACGGCCGTGGACCTGCTCCAGGCCGCCGCAGATCCCCGCATCGCAGTCATAGGAGGTTAGGTGCCGAAACAGCCACTCATCGTGGGCAACCCCGTGCTTGTCGTGGTCGACATGCAGGAGTCCGGTGACATGCCGGTCGAGGAGGTGGGCATCCCGCACATGGCCGGATACGCCGACCGGATCGGCCGTGCCCAGCAGTTGCTCGCCGCTGCCCGCGCCGCAGGCATCCCCGTGGTGTTCTTCCAGGAAGTGCACCGCGCCAACGGCATCGACTTCGGGCGCGAACTCGACGGTGTCGAGGGCCCGCACTGCATCGATGGCAGGCCGGGCACCCCGCTGCACCCCGAACTGCAACCCCACTTCGACGGGCCCAACCACGAGTTCCACATCGTCAAGCGGCGTTACTCGGGTTTCATCGGCACCGAATTCGAGATCGTGCTGTCCGGTCTGAAGGCCGACACCCTGATCCTCATCGGCGGTCTCACCGACGTCTGCGTGCACTACACCT
Source organism: Mycobacterium sp. P2_H7 (assembly GCF_056403275.1). Taxonomy (NCBI): domain Bacteria; kingdom Bacillati; phylum Actinomycetota; class Actinomycetes; order Mycobacteriales; family Mycobacteriaceae; genus Mycobacterium; species Mycobacterium sp. P2_H7. Next base: position 101,865 of record NZ_JBFUFU010000011.1, read on the forward strand.
TCGCCGACGCGCACCAGCGTGACTTCTACGTCCGCGTCGTCACCGACTGCGTCGGGGGCTCCTCGGAGTACCGGCACGACGCGGCGCTCGACGCCATGGAGTACCTGCAGTCCGGCGCGATGCGGACCACCGAGGAAATCCTCACAGCGTTTTCAGACATCTCCACCCCCGTCCTCGAAGGAGCCGCCCGATGAAGAAACTGCKCACGCTCGTGGCCGTCGGCGCTGCCGTGGCCCTGACCGTGACCGCCTGTGGCGGTTCGAACTCCGGTGGCGGCAGCACCCCGAACGCCGCGCCGACCGACAAGGTGCTGCACCTGTCGTTCCTGCAGGACCCGGGCCAGCCGCCGGACCCGGACATCTACTACGCCGGGCAGGGCCTGCTGCTGACGACCAACACCTATGAGGGTCTGCTGCAGTACAAGGCGGGCACCGAGAAGCCGGAACTGGAACCGTTGCTGGCCACCGAATGGACGGCCTCACCGGACAACAAGGTGTTCACGTTCAAGCTGCGGGAGGGCGTCAAGTTCCACGACGGGACGCCGTTCACCTCGGCGGCGGTCAAGGCGTCCTTCGACCGGCGGGCCGCCGTCAATCAGGGCCCGGCCTACATGGTCGCCGACGTCGAATCGGTCTCCACCCAAGGTGATTACGGGGTGACGGTCACGCTCAAGGCGCCGAACTCGGCATTCCTGGATTACCTGGCCTGCCCGTACGGCCCGCGGATGCTCAGCCCCGAAGGCCTGACGAAGAACGCCGGCACCGACAACGCGCAGGGCTACCTGACCAATCACGACCTGGGCACCGGCCCGTTCACGCTGACCGCCGCCGAGGTGGGCTCGAAGTACGAGCTCACCGCATTCGGCGACTACTGGGGCACCAAGCCCTATTTCGAGAAGGTCGAGCTGCCGGTCGTCACCGATGTCTCTGCCCAGCAGCTGCAGTTCAACAACGGGCAGATCGCCGCGATCCTGCACGACCTGCCGTCCTCGGCCGTGCAGTCCTACCTGGACAACAAAGCGTTCGCGAATTACTCGCTTCCGTCGATGATGGCCAACTACGTGTACATCAACCCGCGCAAGGGCATGATGACCGACGCCAAGAACCGCACCGCGGTGCTGCAGGCCATCGACGTCGACGAACTGGTCAAGCAGACCTACTTCGGGCGCGGCAAGAAGGCCGAACAGATCTACCCGCCGAACATGATGGCCGCCGAATTCGGCAAGCAGACCGTGCCGCACGACCCGTCGGTGCTGAGCGGGATCGCCGGCGGGCTGCCCGCCGACCAGAAGGCCGTCACCATCGGGTATGACTCCAGCAACCCGGACAACCAGTTGATCAGCAACCTGATCCAGACCCAGCTGGCCGCAGCCGGTTTGAACGCCAAGGTGCAGGCCTACCCGACGTCGGAGATCTACGGCTGGGTCGGGAGCGACGGTCAATCCGCGCCGGAGATCATGACCTATGTGGGCTGGCCGGACGCGCCGTCGCCCTACACCTGGGGGCACATCTCCTGGGACGCCGACGGCGGCCTGAACTTCTTCGGCTGCTCGGCACCGCCGGTCACCGCGGCGCTGGCCAAGGGCCTGCCCGCCGACTCGGACGCCGACTTCTCCACCGCCGGTGAAGAAGCGGTCAAGACGGGATGCTGGCTCAACGTCGCCGACGTCGACGACTTCATGGTGGCCCAGCCCTGGCTCAAGGGCGTCGAGCAGGCACACGTGGTGACCAACCCGAACTCGCTGCGCCTGGCGGCGCTGTCGGCGGGCTGATGGCCACGCTGGTCCGCAAGAGCGGAGTGCGGCGGATCATCCTGCTGACGCTCGGCTGGGAGGAACTGCCGAAGTCGGTGTCGGTCTACGGGGCGCCGCCCGAGGAACGGATGCGCGAACCCGTGCCCGGTGTGCTGTTGCAGACCGACGGCGGCTGGGTGTTGTTGGACACCGGGTTCAACACCGCCCTGGTCCGGGACCCGGCGCTGTACCGGCGGTTCTTCCCGACCGTCGAGTACCGGCCGGTGCTACCCGGCCCCGGCGAGCCGATCGAACAGCGCCTCGCCGAGGTGGGGGTGGACTTCGACGCCATCCACACCGTCGCCGTCAGCCACCTGCACCATGACCACGCCGGCGGCCTGAAGTTGTTCGCGGGCAAGGTCCCGGTACACGCCCAGCGCCGCGAACTCGAGTACGGGCTGTCGAATCATCCTGAACCCGAACGCAATGCGATCGTGCGGGTGGACTTCGACGATCCCAACATCGAGTGGCATCTGGCCGACGGGGAAGCCGAGATCGCCCCGGGGATCACGGCCGTGCCCACCTATGGGCACACCCCGGGGCACCAGAGCTTCGTGGTGGAGTTGGACGAGTCGGTGGGTGGTGACGGCTTCGTATTTGCCTTCGACGCCGCCGATCTGACCGAGAACATCGAGCACGAGCTGGCCATCGGCGGCTTCATCGATGTGGATCCGCAGGACACCGTCGAACCGATCCGCAGGCTCAAGCGGCTCGCCGCCGACAAGGGCTACCAGCTGATTCCCGGTCACGACCCGCACGTGTGGCCGGAACTCACCCAGCATTTCCACGACAGGTTCGGGCCGGTCCCGTCGTGATGGACGGCGTCCTACGCGCGGACCGGGTTCTCATCGACGGGCACCTGGTCCCGGCGTCGATCGGCATCGACGGGGGACTGGTGTCCTTCGTCGGTGCCGTCGACGCCGATTGCCCGGCGGCGCACGATATCCGGCTGCCCGGCGAGGTGGTGTTGCTGCCGGGATTCATCGACACCCACGTGCACGTCAATGATCCGGGCACCGACTGGGAAGGGTTCGCGACGGCCACGGCGGCCGCGGCCGCGGGCGGCATCACCACGCTGGTGGACATGCCGCTGGACTCCGACCCGGTGACCACCAGCGTCGCCGCGCTGCAGGTCAAAAAGGCTGCGGCAGAGGGCAAATGCCACGTCGACGTCGGGTACTGGGGCGGCATCGTCCCGGGCAATCTGGCGGACGTCCCCGCCCTGGCGGACGCCGGGGTGCGCGGCTTCAAGTGTTTTCTGGCCGACTCGGGCAACCCCAACTTCCCGCACCTGAGCCCCGCGCAGTTCCACGACGCGATGGCTCGCGTCGCCGACGTGGATGCCCCCCTGCTGGTGCACGCCGAAAGCCACGCGGTGATCGACGCCAGCCCACACCCGGCCGGCGATGACTACCGGTCGTTTCTGGCATCGCGCCCCGACTCCGCCGAGGAGGATGCAGTCAGCCTCGTCATCGACACCGCCCGAGCGACCGGGGCGCGGGCGCACATCGTGCACGTCTCCAGCGCGCGTGTGTTGCCCCTGCTGGCCGCGGCCAAAGCCGAAGGACTGGCGGTGACGGCCGAAACCTGCCCGCACTACCTGACTTTCGACGCCGAGACCATCCCGGTGGGCGGCACAGAGTTCGCGGCCTGCCCGCCGATCCGCGGCAGTGCCAACCGCGAGCTGCTGTGGCCGGCGCTGGCGGATGGCACCCTGGACCTGGTGGTGTCCGACCATTCCCCGTGCACTCCGCAGGACAAGGCGGGCGGCGACTTCGGCCGGGCGTTCGGCGGCGTCAGCTCACTGCAACTCGGGCCGCGCGCGGTGTGGACCCAAGCCGTTCGGCGTGGCTTCGGGCCCGCGGACCTGAGCCGGTGGATGTCGGAACGGCCCGCCGCGCTGGCCGGCTATACCGACCGCGGCAGGATCGCGGTGGGGTTGCGGGCCGACCTGTGCGCCTTCGATCCCGACGCCGACGAGACGGTGCGTGCGGCAACGCTGCGGCACCGGCACCCCGTCAGCCCGTACGACGGTGTCAGCCTGCGGGGTGCGGTATGGCAGACCTGGGTGGCCGGTACCCCGGCCCTGGAACGGATAGGGGAGCCGGTATGAGAATCCTGGTGCTCAATCCCAACACGTCGGCGGCGATGACCGCCGAGATCGCGGCAGCCGCCCGGGAGGCGGCTCGGCCGGACACCGAGATCGTCGCCCTGTCACCGAGTTTCGGTGCGGAGGCCATCGATTCCGCGGCGGAGAGCTACCTCTCCGCCGTCGGGGTGATGGATGTGGTTGCCCGGCTGACGCGGGACGGATCGTTCGATTTCGACGCGGTGGTGCTGGCCGGGTTCGGCGAACACGGCCGCGATGCGCTGGCCGAGATGTTGTCGGTGCCCGTGTTCGACATCGCCGAATGCGCCGCGCACGTGGCACATCTGATCGGGCGCCGCTTCTCGGTGATCACCACCCTGGCGCGGTCCATCCCGCCGATCGAAGACAGGCTGCTGCTGGCCGGGCTGAACGCCCATTGCGCCTCCGTACGCGCCTGCGGCCTGGGCACGGCCGAGGTGGACGCGGACCCCGCGGGTGCGGTGCAGGCCATCGTCGACGAGGCGGCCCGCGCGATCGCCGAGGACGGGGCGGACGTGATCTGCCTGGGCTGTGCGGGCATGGCCGGGGTGACGGCGGCCATCTCCGCCAAGCTCGGCGTACCGGCCGTGGACGGCGTGGCCGCCGCGGTCGCGCTGGCGCAGGCCATCGTCGGGATGGGCCTGTCCACCAGCAAGTCCGGGGTCTATGCCCCCGGACCGGACAACCCACGCAGCCACTGGCCGCTCTCGACGGGGTTGGGCCTGTGACCGACGTCGATCTGGCCTCGCGCATCGTCGGCGGCAGCGTGGTCGCAGCCAGCGACGAATCCTTCGGATTCAAGGAACGACTCGTCGACCCGTCCGAACCGGCTTTCGTGCCCGGGGTCTATGACCTGCGCGGTGAAGTCGTCGACGGCTGGGAGACCAAGCGCCACGCAGGCCCCGACGGGGACTGGGCGATCATCCGGTTGGGTGCACCGGGGCGGTTGCACACCATCGACGTCGACACGCGGTTCTTCTCCGGAAATCACCCCACCGCGTGCGCCGTGGACGTGTGTGCTCTGGAGCGCACCGAGGATCCGTGCGGCGGGGGCGTGACCTGGACGCCGGTGGTGGAAATGACTGTGCTGAAGGCTGATTCGCACAATCTGCTGACCGTGGCGGACCGCCGACGGTGGACCCACCTGCGGCTGCGGCTGCAATCCGACGGCGGCGTCGCGCGGCTGCGCGCGTTGGGTGAGGTGGTGCCCGACCCGGTGCTGTGGACCGGTGTCACCGTCGAGGTGTCCGGCCTCGAGCAGGGTGGGCGCGTCGAATGGTGCAGTGACAGTTTCTATTCCAGCGCCACGCCCCTGATCGCGCCGAACCGGCCGCACAACATGGGCGACGGTTGGGAGACCCGCAGGCGCCGCGATGTCGGCCCCGAGACCCATGATGCGGTGATCGTCTCGTTCGCGGTGCCCGCCGACCTGCGCCGGATCGAGATCGACACCTCCTACTACGTGTTCAACGCGAGTGCCGAGGTGTCGGTGCTGGGCACCCGCTGCGAACCCGATCGCGAACACGGCTGGGGGCTGGTGGCTTTCGACATCCCGGTGCTGGCGCGTACCAGGCTCCTGCCCGATGCGCGCCAGGTGTTCGCCGTCGACGTGCCCGGCGTGACGGCACTGCGGGTGCAGGCCTATCCGGACGGCGGAATCGCCAGGGTGCGTGCGCTCGGCGTGCCCACCGCCGACGGGCTGCAGACCCTGCACCACCGGTGGGCGGAGTCGTCGCGATGATCGACTACGCAGGGCTGTGGCGCCGTACCTTGCTGATCGAGGCGGACGGCAGCCGTGACGACGAACCCGGCGTGCAGTGGCTGCAGGGCCGGACGGCCTACGTCGACTCCCGCGGCTTCGCGGGCACGCTGTCGCAGACCGGTGACGTCTTCGAATGGCACCGCACCGTGAATGTGCAACCCCCGGGGCCCTTCCCGGACGCCGGTGTCATGAGCTGGGACGGCGACGTACTCATCGAGACCGGCGTGCACGAGGACTACGTCGAGCATTGGGTCCGCGAACCCGATACGACTGCCGCCACCGGAGCACTGTTCCTGTCCGGGCCGGGCGGCGAACCCGCACTGCTGGTACGGGCCGGCGCGCTGTTCGGCTGGGCCGACGGAGCGCAGGTGCTGATCGGGTCCGCCGGTGGCGCCGAATACCAGGCACTCGGAATCATCATCTCCGGCAACGAAATCCAGGCCAACGGCGTGCGCTGGACGGTGGATCAATCGGAAGGGAATGTGACTACATGAGTGGCGTCACGTCATTCACGTCGGTGCCCGTCATCGACATCAGCGGGTTGTACGCACCCGAGCAAGCCGAGCAGGACCGGGTGGCAGCGGAGATCGGCCGCGCGGCCGCCAACGTCGGCTTCTTCTACATCAGCGGTACGGGCATCGACGAGTCCCTGTTCGCGACGATGCTGGCCGCGGTCAAGGACTTCTTCGCGCTGCCGGTGGAGGAGAAGATGCGCAACTACATCGGACTGTCGCGCTGCCACCGCGGATATGTGCCCGTCGGGGAGGAAGGCCCGGACGGCATCACGCCCGACCAGAAGGAGGCTTTCGACACCGCCCTGGACCTGCCCGCCGATGATCCGGATTACCTGGCGGGAAACCCGATGCTGGGCCCCAACACGTGGCCGGACCTCCCGGGTTTCGCCGAGGCGGTGACCGCCTACTACCAGGCTCTGCTGGCGGTGGGGCAACGGCTGCTGTGGGCGTTCGCCGTCGCACTCGGCGAGGATCCCGATGTGTTCTCCCGGCATGCCACCAAGACCCCCAGCCAGCTACGGCTGATCCACTATCCGCACAACCCGGATGCCCAGGACAGCTTGGGGATCGGCGCCCACACCGACTACGAGTGCTTCACCCTGCTCAAGCCGACCGCACCCGGATTGGAGGTGATGAACGGGGCAGGCGATTGGATCGACGTCCCGCCGGTCGACGGGGCTTTCGTGGTCAATGTCGGTGACCTGTTGGAACTGTGGACGAACGGCGCGTTCGTGGCCACCAGCCATCGGGTCCGCAAGGTGGCCGAGGAGCGGTACTCGTTCCCGTTGTTCTTCAACGTCGACTACGACACCGAGGTCAAACCGCTCCCGCAGTTCGCGACGCCAGATGCCAAGTCGCGCCCCACGTTACGGGCCGGTGAGCACCTGTTCGCGCAGACCGCGCAGACGTTCGCCTACCTGCGTCGGCGGATCGAGGCCGGTGAACTGGTGCTGCCGGAGGGCTCGCTGGGACTGGGCCAGTTCGGTCAGCAGGCGTTACAAGGTGCCGAATAGTCAGTTGATCGGTGCGTTGAGCGTCCGGAGGTCGTCGAGCATGCCGCGGGCGGCGACCACACCGCGACCGGTCTGCCAGATCTCGTTGTTGACGATGAACACCCGGTTGTCCCGGTTCGCGGAGAGCTTGCGCCAGGCCGGGCTGTCCAGCACGGCCGCCGCGTGCGCCTTGGCGGCGGGGGAGTCGAACGACAGGTACACGATGTCGCCGTCCGCGGCGGAGAGGTCCGCGTCGGGCGCCAGTTCGAGATACGGCTTGTCGGTGAACCGTTGGGCGGCAGGGCGATCGACGCCGACCGTGCGCAGCACGCTGGCGGGGAAGTTGTCCGCACCGTAGACCCGGACGGTGTTCTCGGTGAACTGCACCACGGAGGCCTGGTAGTGCGGCGCGTCGTTCTGCTGCCCGGTCTTGCGGGCATCGGCGTCGAAACCGTCGATGATCCGGACCGCCGCCTCGGGCCGCCCGACCGCCGCGGCGACCGCACGCAGGGTGTCCTGCCAGCCCGCCCCGGACGCCCCGGTGAAGACGGTCGGTGCGATCTGGGCCAGGGCGCCGAAGTCCGTCGGTGTCAGCACCGACGAGCCGAGGATCAGATCGGGGGTGCCCCGGCCGACGGCTTCGGGGTCCGGTGACGTCGTGTCACCGACGCCGGGCACGTCGTGGATCGCGGCGCCCAGATACGAGGGTTGGGGCTGCGTCGTGCCGACGACCCGGCGCTGCAGACCCAGCGCGCACAACGCGTCGAGCTGGTCGCCGGACAACGCCACGATGCGCTGCGGATCGCCACCGACCTCGGTGGTCGCCGGCACACCGTCGGCGGGCGCATTGCGCACCGCACGCGGGGCCGGGTCCGCCGGACCGGAGTCGGGCGCGCAGGAGTCGTCGGGACGGCGCTGATTACCCAATACGCCGGCGCTGGCGATCCGCGTGGTGCTCGTGACGGGTGCCCCCGCGGCGGGGGTCGGCGCGCCCTGCTCCTGACCGCCGCAACCGGCCAGCACGGGCAGTGAAAGTGCCGAAATGATCGTCGTGACAGCGGCGGCCCTGGCGATGCGCGCGGTGGGAAACAGCACGTCGCCGACGGTAACATCCACCGGCCGACGCGAAACTACGACGGTTTGTAGGACCCATGCCGCCGTGGGCGGTGATGGGGGATAAGATCACGAACAGACAGTGCCGGGATGACCCGTCGACTTTTTATGGAGGATCTGTTGGTAGCCGAAGCGCCCCCAATCGGAGAACTCGAGGCACGGCGGCCGTTCCCGCAGCGGATGGGCCCCAAAGGCAGCCTGATCTACAAGCTGATCACGACGACCGATCACAAGCTGATCGGCATCATGTACTGCGTCGTCTGCTTCATCTTCTTCTTCATCGGCGGCCTGATGGCGCTGCTGATGCGTACCGAGCTTGCGTTGCCGGGCCTGCAGTTCCTGTCCAACGAGCAGTTCAACCAGTTGTTCACCATGCACGGCACGGTGATGCTGCTGTTCTACGCGACCCCGATCGTGTTCGGCTTCGCCAACCTGGTGCTGCCGCTGCAGATCGGCGCCCCTGACGTCGCGTTCCCGCGGCTGAACGCCTTCTCGTTCTGGCTGTTCCTGTTCGGCGCGCTGATCGCCATCGCCGGCTTCATCACCCCCGGCGGCGCCGCCGACTTCGGTTGGACCGCCTACTCGCCGCTGACCGACGCGATCCACTCCCCGGGCGCCGGTGGCGACCTCTGGATCATGGGTCTGGCCGTCGGTGGTCTGGGCACCATCCTCGGTGGCGTCAACATGGTCACCACCGTGGTCTGCATGCGCGCCCCCGGCATGACGATGTTCCGGATGCCGATCTTCACCTGGAACATCCTGGTGACCTCGATCCTGGTGCTGCTGGCCTTCCCGCTGCTGACCGCCGCACTGTTCGGCCTTGCGGCTGACCGGCACCTCGGCGCCCACGTCTACGACCCGGCCAACGGCGGTGTGTTGCTGTGGCAGCACCTGTTCTGGTTCTTCGGACACCCCGAGGTGTACATCATCGCGCTGCCGTTCTTCGGCATCGTCTCGGAGATCTTCCCGGTCTTCAGCCGCAAGCCGATCTTCGGTTACACCACCCTGATCTACGCGACGCTGGGTATCGCGGCGCTGTCGGTCGCGGTGTGGGCGCACCACATGTACGCCACCGGCGCCGTGCTGCTGCCGTTCTTCAGCTTCATGACATTCCTGATCGCGGTGCCGACCGGTATCAAGTTCTTCAACTGGATCGGCACGATGTGGAAGGGGCAGTTGACCTTCGAGACACCGATGCTGTTCTCGGTCGGCTTCCTGATCACCTTCCTGCTCGGTGGTCTGTCGGGTGTGCTGCTGGCCAGCCCGCCGATCGACTTCCACGTCACCGACAGCTATTTCGTCATCGCGCACTTCCACTACGTGCTCTTCGGCACCATCGTGTTCGCCACCTACGCGGGCATCTACTTCTGGTTCCCGAAGATGACGGGCCGCCTGCTCGACGAGCGTCTGGGCAAGCTGCACTTCTGGCTGACCTTCATCGGCTTCCACACCACCTTCCTGGTGCAGCACTGGCTGGGCGATGAGGGCATGCCGCGCCGCTACGCGGACTACCTGCCCACCGACGGATTCACCACGCTGAACGTGGTCTCCACGATCGGAGCGTTCATCCTGGGCATCTCGACGCTGCCGTTCGTGTGGAACGTCTTCAAGAGCTGGCGCTTCGGCGAACCGGTCATGGTCGACGATCCGTGGGGTTATGGCAACTCGCTGGAGTGGGCGACGTCCTGCCCGCCCCCGCGGCACAACTTCACCGAGCTGCCCCGGATCCGTTCGGAGCGCCCGGCGTTCGAGCTGCACTACCCGCACATGGTCGAGCGGATGCGGGCCGAGGCGCACATCGGTCGCGCCCACGGCCCTGCCGACGGCGATGTCACCCGGCTCGACGGCGAAAACGTCCGCACCTGATTCGGTGAGTGATTCCAAGGTGTCGGTACTGATCACCGTCACCGGACTCGACCAACCCGGCGTCACGTCGGCGCTCTTCGAAGTGCTCTCACGGCACCACGTCGAGTTGCTCAACGTGGAGCAGGTGGTCGTCCGGGGTCGGCTCACCCTCGGGGTGCTGATCTCGGCACCCGCCGAGGTGGCCGACGGGGAAGTGTTCGCCGACGACGTCCGGACCGCCATCCACGGCGTGGGACTCGACGTCACCATCGAGGGCAGCGCAGACCTTCCGGTGATGCGTGAGCCTTCCACCCACACCATCGTGGTGCTGGGCCGCCCGATCACCGCCGAGGCGTTCGGGGTGGTGGCCCGCGAGGCCGCCGAACTCGACGTCAACATCGACACCATCCGGGGTGTGTCGGACTACCCGGTGACCGGTTTGGAACTGCGGGTGTCCGTGCCCGCGGGCGGTGTCTACGGCCAGTTGCAGGCCGCCATGGCGCGGGTCGCCGTCGAGTTGGGTATCGACATCGCGCTGGAGGACTACAGCCTGTCCCGGCGGGCGAAACGGCTCATCGTCTTCGACGTCGACTCGACCCTGATCCAGGGCGAGGTCATCGAGATGCTGGCCGCACGCGCCGGCACCGAGGCCGAGGCCAAGGTCGCGGCCATCACCGAGGCCGCCATGCGGGGCGAGCTGGATTTCGAGGAGTCGCTGCGGGAGCGGGTCGCCACCCTGGCCGGCCTGCCCGCCGAGGTGGTCGACGACGTCGCCGACGAACTCGAGCTGACCCCGGGCGCCCGCACCACGATCCGCACGCTGCGCCGGCTCGGTTTCCACTGCGGGGTCGTCTCGGGTGGTTTCCGGCAGGTGATCGACCCGCTGGCCCACGAACTGATGCTGGACTACGTGGCCGCCAACGAACTGGAGATCATCGACGGCACGCTGACCGGGCGCGTCATCGGCCCGGTCGTGGACCGGCCCGGCAAGGCCAAAGCCCTGCGCGACTTCGCCCAGCAGGCCGGTGTCCCGATGGAACAGACGGTCGCCGTCGGGGACGGCGCCAACGACATCGACATGCTGTCGGCGGCCGGGCTCGGGGTGGCGTTCAATGCCAAACCCGCGTTGCGCGAGGTCGCCGACGCGTCGCTGAGCCACCCATATCTGGACACGGTGCTGTTCATCCTCGGAGTGACGCGCGGCGAGATCGAAGCCGCCGACGCGGCCGACGGCACCGTGCGCCGGGTCGATATCCCCGACTAGTGCGGCCCTGACGGCCTCGCACGTTTACAGTGGAGGCATGTTGCTGGTGAAACGGACGATACTTCTGGGTGCATGCGCCGCTGCGATCTCCGGGGGAGCGATCGTGTTGGCCGCACCGGCCTCGGCCGACTGCCCGTGGGGCACCCGGCCCAGCCACTTCGAGGGCGTGTGCGTCGCCGGAGCCGGCAAGGGCAGCAGCACCAGCGGAAACGCCGTCGTGTCACCTCCCGACGCACGGCCGCCCCTGACCAACTACCTGCCGGGCAACGGCTACTCCACGGTCGCCGGTATCCCGTGCACGCCGGAGAACTACGGCAAGTGCATCGCGCTGCAGCAGAGCCAGGGCGGCTAGACCACCAACGCGTGTGCCTCCGGTTCGACGGCACCGGTGATCGAACCCCAGGCCCGCACCAGCAGGTCGACGGCTTCGTCGAGGGCGGGTTCGGGCAGGGCATAGGGCACCCGGACGAATCGTTCCAGGGTGCCGTCCACGCCGAATCGCGGGCCGGCAGGCAGATCCAGCCCCAACCGTGAGGCCGACGCCGACAGCGCCGTGCTCATCGGCGCGGGCAGTTTGACCCACAGCGAGATCCCGTTCGGCCCTGGGCCGGGCCGCCAGTCGGGCAACCGGCGCGCCAGCAGATCCAGCAGGTAGGCCCGGCGGGTGCGCAGCAACTGCCGGCGTTCGGCCAAAACCTCTTCGCGCTGTTCGAGAAGTCTTGCCGCCGTGAGCTGTTCGAGTATCGGGGTACCGAGATCCAGCGACGGCCTGATGGCCGCGATGGTCGCCAGGGTGCTGCGTTCGGCCCGGATCCAGCCGACGCGCAGTCCACCCCAGAACGATTTCGACATCGACCCGACAGTGAGCACCAGATCGCGGCGCGCCACCGTGGCGGCCAGTGGTGCCGGCGGTGCTTCGTGGATCCACATGTCCATGATCGACTCGTCGATGACGGTCCGGGTTCGAGACTCGGAGATGATGCGGCCCAACTGAATTCGCTGATCGGCGGGCATGGTGAACCCGGTCGGGTTGTGATTGTCCGGAATCAGGTAGGCCAGGCTGGGCGACAGCTGGCGGATGGCCGCATGCACCGCGTCCAGTTCCCAGCCGTCATCGGTGAGTGGGACGGGGACGGCACGGGCCCCCGCAGTCGAAATGGCCGACAGCGCACCGTGATACGTCGGCTGCTCGACGAGCACACGGTCTCCGGGTTCGGTGAACGCCGCCAGGATCAGTGCGATGGCGTGCTGCGCACCGCTGGTGATCATGATCTGGCTGGGATCGGTGGGCAGACCGCGTTCGGTGTACCGCCGGGCGACGGCGGTGCGCAGGGTGCACACTCCCGTCGGGTCGAGCCCGGTTTCGCCGAGATACGGGGTGATGTCGCGGGTGGCGGCGGCGAACGCCTCCAGCACCGGACCGCTGGGTGCCGACATCGCCGCGGCGGCCAAGCTGACGGTGGTGGCGGATGCGGGTTCGGCGACCACCTGCGGCCGCAGTGGCAGGGCGGCGGTGCTGCGCGCACCACGGCGGGCCTGCAGGTACCCGTCCTCGCGCAGCGCAGTGAACGCCGCGGTGACGGTGGTGCGTGAGACCCGCAGCTCGTCGGCGAGGGCGCGTTCGCTGGGCAGCCGGGATCCGACCGGCACGCGGCCGTCGACGATCAGTAGCCGGATGGCGTCGGCCAGTCCGGAGTACGCCGGTCCACTGGCGCTGGAAGTGCGCCAGTTTCCCAATTCACGAGCCAGTGTCGTCAACATTTGATGCCAGTATCGCCGAACTGGCTATTGAATGGCAAGCCAATCCGGTCGGAAACTGGAACCATGACGAAGAACTGGCTATCTCGACTGGCCTCGAAGTATCCGCGCTCCGGGCCGTACAACCGCGTGACACGCAACGACACCGACGCCCGCCGGGTGCGCAACGAGCTCGACGCCATCCGGGCTCGTTTCCCGGACCACTCGTGATGCGGACGCTCAGCCGGGCGTCCCTGCTGCTGTTTGGGCTCATCGGATACGGCCTGTCGATGGCCATGATGGTCCGCGCCGGCCTGGGCCTGGACCCGTGGGACGTCTTCCATCAGGGCCTCACCCGGCACACCCCGATGACCATCGGTCTCGCCTCCGCGGTGGTCGGCGTCGCCGTCCTGCTGGCCTGGATCCCGCTGCGCAACAAGCCGGGCATCGGCACCGTCGCCAACGTCATCGTCATCGCCGTGACCGTCGACGCGGGCCTGGTGTTCCTGAGCGCCCCGCAATCGTTGCCCGCGCGCATCGCCCTGATGCTGGGCGCGGTGCTGCTCAACGCCATCAGCACGGTGCTCTACATCGGGGCCGGGCTGGGTCCCGGCCCGCGGGACGGCCTGATGACCGGGCTGGTCGCCCGCACCGGGTGGTCGGTGCGGCTGGTTCGCACCTCGATCGAGGCAGGAGTGCTAGCGGTCGGTTGGGCGCTCGGCGGCACCGTCGGCGTCGGAACCCTGGTGTACGCGTTCGGAATCGGCCCGTTGGTCCAGTTGATCCTGCGGATCATGCCCAGACGGCTGCTGTTCCACGATTTCGGGGCCGCGGGGCGCTCCCGAGCCGGGCAGGGGCCCGACACTACGATGGGCGAGTGCCCGACAGCGAACGTGAAGCCGATCCCGACCTGCTGATCGATTTCGCCAGGGTCAGTCTGCGGCGCGGCGGAAAGACGCTGGTCGGACCGCTGGACTGGGCCGTCGAACTCGACGAACGCTGGGTGGTGATCGGGCCCAACGGGGCGGGCAAGACCTCGCTGCTGCGCATCGCCGCCGCCGTCGACCACCCGTCGTCGGGAACCGCATTCGTGCTCGGCGAGCGGCTCGGCCGCACCGATATGGCCGAACTGCGCAGCCGTGTCGGGCTGTCCAGCTCCGCGCTGAGCCAGCGCGTCCCCGACGAAGAGGTGGTCCGCGATCTGGTGATCTCGGCCGGCTACGCCGTTCTGGGCCGGTGGCGCGAATCCTACGAAGACGTCGACTACGAGCAGGCCGTCGACATGCTGGAGAGCGTCGGCGCCGAGCACCTGGCGGAACGCACCTACGGCACCCTGTCCGAGGGCGAACGCAAACGCGTCCTCATCGCGCGGTCGTTGATGACCGACCCCGAACTGCTGCTGCTCGACGAGCCCGCGGCCGGTCTGGACCTGGGTGGCCGTGAGGAGTTGGTGGCCCGGCTGGCCGATCTGGCCGCCGATCCGGACGCCCCGGCGATCGTGCTGGTCACCCACCACGTCGAGGAGATCCCGCCCGGCTTCAGCCACTGCCTGCTGCTGTCCGAGGGCGTCCCGGTCGCCTCCGGTCTGCTCACCGATGTGCTGACATCGGAGAACCTGTCCACGGCCTTCGGGCAGTCGATCGCCCTGGAGATGGTCGACGGACGTTATTTCGCACGGCGCGTCCGCAGCCGTGCGGCACACAGGAGGCGCGCGTGACCGACCCGTTGATTCCCAGGCCGGCCTCCACGGTGATGCTGCTGCGTGACCATGGCACACCCGAGTCGCTGGAGATCTTCCTGATGCGCAGGCACTCGGCGATGGACTTCGTCGCGGGCGTGATGGTCTTCCCCGGCGGTGGCGTCGACGAGCGCGACCGGACCGAGAAGGACATCGCCTGGTACGGCCCCGAACCGTCCTGGTGGGCCGATCGGCTGAACGTCGACGTCGACCTCGCGGAGGCGCTGGTGTGCGCGGCGGCCCGCGAAACGTTCGAGGAGTCCGGGGTGTTGTTCGCCGGCGCGGCGGACGACTCGGACATCCTCGTCGACGATGCATCGGTGTACCGCGAGCAGCGGGCGGCACTGGCCGACAACTCGCTGTCCTTCGCGGACTTCCTGCGGGCCGAGAAGCTGGTACTGCGTGCCGATCTGCTGCGGCCGTGGGCCAACTGGGTCACCCCGAAAGAGGAGCGCACCCGCCGCTACGACACGTACTTCTTCGTCGGCGCGATTCCGCAGGGTCAGCGCGCCGACGGCGAGAACACCGAGAGTGACCGCGCGTTCTGGTCCACTCCGCAGGCCGCCCTCGACGAGTTCGCCGAGGGCCGTTCGTTCCTGCTGCCGCCGACCTGGTCGCAGCTCGATTCGCTCAACGGGCGCACCGTGACCGACGTGCTGGCCACCGAACGCAAGATCGTCGCGATGGAGCCCAGCCTGTCGGCCGACAAGGGGACCGGCGACTGGGACATCGAGTTCTTCGACGGCGCCCGCTACAACGAGGCCCGCAATCGGCGCGCACCGCAGGGTTACGGGCGTGAGTGAATTCGTCACCACCGCGGTGGCCGACGGTATCGGTACCCTGGTGCTGTCCCGGCCGCCCGGCAACGCGCTGACCAGGCAGGTGTACCGCGAGATCGGCGAGGCGGCGGTGGAACTCGGTGCGCATCCGGACGTTGCCGCCGTCATCCTGTTCGGCGGCCACGAGGTGTTCTGCGTGGGCGACGACGTGCCTGAACTGCGCAAGCTGCACCCCAGCGACGCCGAGAGCGTCACCGCAGCGTGCCGCGCCGCCGTGGCCACCGTCGCCGGCATCCCGAAGCCGACGATCACCGCCGTCACCGGCTATGCGCTGGGCGCCGGGCTGGCATTGGCGTTGGCCGCCGACTGGCGGGTGTCGGGCGACAACGTGAAGTTCGGCGCCACCGAGTCGCTGGCCGGGCTGCTGCCCGCCGCGGGCACCGCCGGCCTGGTCCACGCGGTCGGGGTCAGCCGCGCCAAGGACCTGGTGTTCAGCGGCCGGTTCGTCGGCGCCGAGGAAGCGCTGGAACTCGGGCTCATCGACGAGATGGTGGCCCCGGACGGTGTCTACGACGCCGCGCTGGCCCGCGCGCGGCGCTTCCTGGAGGCGCCCCCACATGTGCTCGCGGCAGCCAAGGGAATGATCGACGACGCAGGTGACGGGGTACGGCACTACGTCGAAGTCTTCCGGACGTTCACCGGCAGTTAGGCTGCCCATATGACGAGCACGGACCACACCCAGGCCACCGACGCCGGTGCGCCTGCCCCCAACCCGCACGCCACGGCCGAACAGGTCGAAGCCGCGCTGAAGGACACCAAGCTGGCGCAGGTGCTGTACCACGACTGGGAAGCCGAGACGTACGACGACAAGTGGTCCATCTCGTATGACCAGCGTTGCGTCGACTACGCCCGCGGCCGGTTCGACGGCATCGTCCCCGACGAGGTGCAGCGCGAGCTGCCCTACGACCGCGCCCTCGAGCTGGGCTGCGGCACCGGGTTCTTCCTGCTGAACCTGATCCAGGCCGGCGTCGCCCGGCGCGGCTCGGTGACCGACCTGTCCCCGGGCATGGTCAAGGTCGCCACCCGCAACGGCCAGGGCCTCGGCCTGGACATCGACGGCAAGGTCGCCGACGCCGAAGGCATCCCGTATGAGGACAACACCTTCGATCTGGTGGTCGGCCACGCCGTGCTGCACCACATCCCCGATGTGGAGCTGTCGCTGCGCGAGGTGGTGCGCGTGCTCAAGCCCGGCGGCCGGTTCGTGTTCGCCGGTGAGCCGACGAGCAAGGGCAACGTCTACGCGCGCCACCTGTCGAACCTGACCTGGCAGGTGTCCACCCGGGTCACCAAGCTGCCCGGGCTGGAGAACTGGCGCCGCCCGCAGGCCGAGCTCGACGAGTCCTCGCGCGCCGCGGCGCTGGAAGCCGTGGTGGACCTGCACACGTTCGAGCCGTCGGACCTGGAACGGATGGCCACCAATGCCGGTGCCGTCGAGGTCGCCACGGCCAGCGAGGAATTCACCGCCGCCATGCTCGGCTGGCCGATCCGCACCTTCGAAGCTTCGGTGCCCCCGGGCCGATTGGGTTGGGGCTGGGCCAAATTCGCGTTCAACAGCTGGACGTCGCTGAGTTGGGTGGACGCCAACGTGTGGCGTCGGGTGGTGCCCAAGGGCTGGTTCTACAACGTGATGGTCACCGGGGTCAAGCCGTCCTGACGGCGGGCAGGAGCGAAGCGACCCGAGGTGGCTGTCCAGTTTGGGCTCGGCGATGTCGGGTACCTGCGCAGCAATGAGGGTCGCGCGGCACTGGCCGACGTCGCGGGATACCGGCTGACCGACGCCACCAGGGTCTCCGACATCGCGTCGGTGCGAACACGTTTCGGTGACCGGACGGCCCTGCTGGTGGAGACGGTGCTGCTGCGCCGGCGCGCCGCGGCCAAGTTCGCCGACCCATCGGCGTGGCTGTTCACCGACGACGCTCTGCAACAGTGCACCGCCGAGCCGGTGGCGGGGAACCGGGCCCGGCGGCTGGCCGGGGCGCGCGTGCACGACGTGACCTGCTCGGTCGGCGCGGAACTGGCCGCCCTGCGGCACACCGCCGCCCTGGTGCTGGGCAGTGATCTGGACCCCGTCCGGCTTGCCATGGCCCGCAACAACGTTGGGGGAGTGGACCTGTGCCGGGCCGACGCGCTGGTCCCGGTCAGCCGCGACACCGTCGTCGTGGCCGACCCGGCCCGGCGCAGCGCGGGCCGGCGGCGGTTCGACCCGCGCGACTACACCCCGGCACTGGACCTGTTGCTGGACGCGTACCGCGACCGCGACCTGGTGGTGAAATGCGCCCCCGGTGTGGATTTCGGCCAGCTCGACGAGCTCGGGTTCCGCGGCGAGATCGAGGTGACCTCGCTGGGTGGCAGTGTGCGCGAAGCGTGCCTGTGGTCCCCGGGCCTGGCGACGGCCGGGCGCCGGGCGACCCTGCTCGACCGGGGTGAGGAGGTCACCGACGCCGATCCCGACGAGTGCCGGGTGGCCCCCGTGGGCCGCTGGATCGTCGACCCCGACGGCGCCGTGGTGCGGGCCGGACTGGTGCGTCAGTACGGAACGCGGTACGCACTGTGGCAGCTCGACCCCGATATCGCCTACCTGTCGGGGGACGAATTGCCGGACGGCGTGCGGGGTTTCGAGGTACTCGCCGAGATCGGCTTCGACGTGAAGGTACTGCGCCGCGAACTCGCCGCGCGCGACGCGGGCGCGGTCGAAATCCTGGTGCGCGGGCTGGATGTCGACCCGGATGCGTTGCGCAAGCGGCTGAAACCGCGGGGCGCGGCGCAACTCAGTGTGGTCATCACCCGGATCGGCACGGGCGCGGCAAGTCGCGCGGTGGCGTTCATTTGTCGGCCGTCGCGATAGCGCCACCTGTACCCTTGCGGCGTCGGCGCCGATGCCGTCCCTGGACCCGGAGGATTCACCCGATGCGCGCTCTCACGCTGGCTGTATCGCTTGTGCTGCTGGGCTCGGCGGGGGCGGGGGTGGCGGTCGCCAACCCGCCCAAATGTTCGGATGTCGGCGGGACGGCCGGTGCCGGGTCCGCCTGCGTCATCCAGGCGAACGATCCGGCCTACACGCTCAACATCAACTTCCCGACCGACTACCCGGACCAGAACGCCGTCTTCGACTACGTGAAGCAGACCCGGGACGGTTTCATCAACGTGGCCAAGACGCCCGATTCGCGCGGCATGCCTTACGAGTTGGACACCACCACAACCCAGTACAGCTCGGCGGAGCCCCCGCGCGGCACGCAGACGGTGGTGTTCACCACCTATCAGAACATCGGCGGGGCGCACCCGCAGACCTTCTACAAGGCGTTCAACTGGGACCGCGCCAACCGCAAGCCGATCACGTTCGACACGTTGTTCCGGGCAGGCACCTTGCCGCTGCCGGTGGTCTTCCCGGTCGTGCAGGCCGAGCTCACCAAGCAGTCGGGACTGCCCGATCCGGTGTCACCGCTGGCCGGTCTGGACCCGGCGAACTACCAGAATTTCGCGATCACCGACGACGCGCTGATCTTCTTCTTCGGTCAGGGCGAGTTGCTGCCCGAATCCGCCGGAGCCGTTCAGGTGTCGGTGCCGCGCGGGCCCATCGACGCGATGATCGCCTGACTCAGGCCGGCGCGAAGCCGTACACCTGGCCGTCGCTGGTCGCCGTGACCACGCGGCGGTCGTGGCCGATGGAGACACCGACCGGGGCTCCCGTCGCCTCCGGCAGGGCATAGCTGTTCAGCGTGTGCCCGTCGGTGGGGTCGAATGCCAGCAGCGCCAACCCGTTCGCCCCGTCGCGGGCCACCGTGTAGCCGACATGCTCGCCGGCCTGACTCGACGTCGACAGCGGCTCGGTGTCCGTGCGGGTCCAGGCGATCTTGCCCTCGGTGGTCACTCCGACGAGTTTCGCGCCCGGCCCGCCGCCGGCCACGATGACGCCCTGCGGAGACACCGACGGCGGTGTCTGCGGTTGATAGTCCAGGGGCACCGACCATTTCGCGGTGCCGTCGGCGGTGTTGACCGCCCACAGCCTGCGGTCGCGGCCGTTGACGTAGGCGGTGCGGCCGTCGTCCGAGAGCACCGCGCCCGCGATCGGTCCGCCGCCCACCGCGGTGCTCGTCCATTCACGGGTCACCATCGGCGTCTGGTCCGGGGTGTAGCGCAGCCCCACCAGGACCGGGGCCTGAGCCTGCGGTTCCCACAAGGTGGTCACGATGATGCCGGTGGCCGCCGAGAACGCGGGCGCCGCCGCCACCGGGCAGCCGCGCCGGCCCTGCGGGCAGTCCGGCAGCCCGCGTTGCGCATCGGTGGGATCGACACCCTCCACCAGATCCAGTGGTGTGCCGATCACGGTGCCGCGCTGCGCATCGAACACCAGCACCTGCCCGAGATGGGTGACCACCAGAAGTTGTCCCGGGTTCAGCAGCCGCGGCGTGGTCGGCATTCCGATGACGGGCTGGCGCCAGCGGATCCACTGGGTGGGCGGGAAGGACATGATGCCGCCGGGCTGACCGATGTAGAGGTTGTCGAAACCGTCCATCAGCGGGCTGGAGATGCCGCCGCCCTGCCACAGCCGGGTGCACCACCGCTGACGCCCGTTGTTGGCGCTCTCCCACAGCATCAGCGAGCAGCCGTCCGCGGTCTGGGCGTTGGCGGCCAGGTAGCCACCGTTGCCGAGCGCCACCTGCGCGCCCAGGGTGCCCTTGACCGCCCGGGTCCACTCCAGCTTCAGGTCACCGGCGCCGCCGACCGGGCTGTAGCTGCTGTTGGCGGCGTCGGCGTACTGGGCCGACCACCCCTGAGTGGCGTGTGCGTCCACCCAGGAGTCGGTGTTCCCGCAGGCGGTCACGGTCAGCGCCGCGGCGCCCAGCACAGCAGCGAACCGGCGTATCGCCGTAGTGGAAGCAGGCAACGTCGTGGAAGCAGGCATCGAGGTCCGAGACTAGCCCGTGCCACCCTCGGATAGGCTGACCGGCCATGACGACGATGTGGGGCGCGCCCCTTCACAAGAGGTGGCGTGGTTCGCGGCTGCGTGATCCGCGTCAGGCCCAATTCCTGACCGTTGATTCACTGCGCTGGGTGCTGAAGAACAAGGCCTACACCCCGTGGTACCTGGTGCGCTATTTCCGGCTGCTGAAGTTCAAGCTCGCCAACCCGCACATCATCACCCGCGGCATGGTGTTCCTGGGCAAGGGTGTGGAGATTCAGGCCACCCCGGAACTGTCCACCATGGAGATCGGCCGGTGGGTGCACATCGGGGACAAGAACACCATCCGGTGTCACGAAGGGTCGCTGCGCATCGGCGACAAAGTGGTGCTGGGCCGCGACAACGTCATCAACACCTACCTGGACATCGAGCTCGGCGACTCGGTGCTGATGGCCGACTGGTGCTACGTCTGCGACTTCGACCACAAGATGGACAGCCTCGAGCTGCCGATCAAGGACCAGGGCATCATCAAGAGCCCGTTGCGGATCGGGCCCGACACCTGGGTGGCCGCGAAGGTGACCATCCTGCGCGGGACGTCGATCGGGCGCGGCTGCGTGCTGGGCGCGCACGCCGTGGTCAAGGGCGACATCCCGGACTTCTCCATCGCCGTCGGCGCGCCGGCCAAGGTGGTCAAGAACCGCAAGGTGGCGTGGGATGCGTCGGCCGACGACCGGGCCGAACTGGCCGCGGCGCTCGCCGATATCGAGCGCAAGAAAGCCGCTCGCTAGATCCGCGCCGAAACTACGGTTTCTTGGGTGTTTCGGGGCTTCCCGCGCCACAATCCGTCGTGTCGGCGCGCTGACTCCAGTCGATGCCGAAATGCTCGGCCAGCGCCGCCTGGCCGCGATCGGTGACGAGCACCGCACGTCCGGTGGTGGCGCGTTTGATCCAGGCCGCCGACACGAATCGGTCCAGCACGGCCCGGCCGAGTGCGCCCGACAGGTGATGGCGCTGTTCGGTCCAGTCGACGCAGTACCCGACGAGAGTCCTTGATCCGGTTGGTATTTCGATCCCGATATCGTCGAGGACGGCCCGCCCCGGCGGGCTGAGCTCGTAGTGGATGTCGTGGCCGGGTTGGCTCAGCGCGTCGTGGTGGTCGCGGTCCGGCCGGTAGCAGCCATCGCCACCGGCGAGCACGTCGCGGTCCAGCAGGCTGCCCATGACGGCGACGCCGAGGCGGCCGGCCAGATGGTCGTAACACGTGCGCGCGGAACGCAATCGGGCCGCCCGGGTGCCCTCTCGCAGGGACCGCACGGGCTGTGCGGGGGCCAGACGGCCCAGCTGTTCCAGCAGGGCAGCGACCTCCGGTCCCGCCAACCGGTAGTAGCGGTGCCTGCCGTGGGTCCGCACTGTGAGCAGGCCGGCGTCGGTCAGTTTGGTCAGGTGCCCGCTCGCGGTGGACCGGGCGATCCCGGCCTCGGTGGCGAGCACGCTGGCGGGCAGCGCGCGGCCGTCGTCGAGGGCCAGCAGCACCTTGCACCGCGCCGGGTCGGCCAGCAGGGCGGCGACGCTGGCGATGTCGGCATCGCCGTGGGTGGGCAGTTCGGCCACGTCACGCATGGCACACCTCCTTGACACGTGGGCTGTAGGCGACGACGGCGCCCGCGATCTCGACGATGCCACCGGCGAGCAGTGCGGTGCGCATCCCTGCGACGGCGAGCACGGTGCCCACCACCGCGATACCCATCGTGACACCGATCAGCCGGGCCAGGTTGGCCAAACCGGACGCCAGCCCGGCGCGGTGCACCGGGACCGCGGAGAGGACCATCGTCACCGCCGGTCCGGTGTTGAACGCCAGCCCGGCCCCGACGATGACGAAAATGGCTGTGATGACCCGGATGTCGGCCTCGGGGCCGACGGCGGCATAGGCCAGGATGCCCGCGCCCATCAAGCTCAGTCCGACGGTCATCGGGAGCCGGGGTCCGGTCCGGCGTGCGACGCGGGTGACCACGGGGATGAGCACGAGATACGCGAGGGGCAGCGGCAGGAACCACAGGGCGGTGGCGATCGCGCTGGCGCCGCGCTGCTGCTGGAACCCCAGGCTGTTCAACCACATCAGGGCGTACACCCCGAAGGTCATCGCGAACGTGGCGGCGAGGCCGACGCCGAGCTGCCGGTTGTGGGTCAGATCGGCCGGGATCGTCGGTTCGGGGGCGCGGCGCTGCCACCAGACGAAGACGGCTGCGGTGACCGTGAGCAGCACGAGGAGCGGCCCGGCCTTGAGCGCACCCAGCGCACGGCCCTCCACCAACAGCAGGGTCAGGGTGGCCAGGCTCGCCATGGCCAACAGTTGTCCCGGGATGTCGGTCCGGTGGGCATCCGGATCACGGGATTCGGGGAGGAAGCGGTACGACATGGCCAGCGCGGCCAGGCAGACCGGCACGTTGAGCCAGAAGATGTAGCGCCAGCCGAGCGTGTCGGTCAGCAGACCGCCGATCACCGGACCGAGCGCGGCGCTGGAGGCCGCCGCCATCGCCCAGGCCGCGGTGGCCCTGGCTCGGCCTGCGGCATCGGGGAAGGCGGCCGCGGCGATGGCCAGCCCCTGCGGCAGCATGACGCCCGCGGCCACACCCTGCACAACCCGCGCCGCCAGCAGCGCATCCAGGCTCGGCGCCAGCGCGCAGCCCAGTGACGCCGCCGCGAAGATCCCCAGGCCCAGTCGCAGGAGCCTGCGGCGGCCGAAGCGGTCCCCGGCCGCCCCCGCGGTCAGCAACACCGCGGCGAAAGCGACGTTGTAGGCGTCGGCGGCCCATTGCGCGGCGGACACCCCGCCCCCGAACTCGGTGCGCAGGGCGGGCAGCGCCAGATTGACCGCGTTGCTGTCGACCAGCCCTACGAACAGGCCGAGGTAAGCGGCGATGAGTGTGTAGGTGGAGCGCATACCGCGACGCTATGGCCGGAATGATTCGGTCCCGGCCGAACCTTGAACCGGCCGTGCCGGGAACGCATGCTGGATGTGCTCACCAGCGACGGGGGATGTGCAGTGCCTACTTCTTCAGATCCGATAGCGGTGGTACGCCGGTACATCGAGGCTATGAACGCGGGCGACGGCGACGCCATGGCAGCACTGTGCGCAGACCCGATGCAGATCCTCGACGTCGGTGCGCCGCACGTATGGCAGGGACCGACTGCCAACGACGACTGGTGGAATGACGTGCTCGCGGCGGGCGAGAGCGCCGGGGTTTCGGGCCTCCACATCGCGTTGGACGAACCGCGTCATGTCCGGGTGAACGGCGACTTCGCGTATGTCGTCGTCCCGGCGACCTTGACGTTCGACATGGCCGGCCGGGCGGTGACTCAGGCCGACTCGCTGTTTACCGTGGCGCTTCGCAAGATCGACGTGGACTGGCGGTTGTCGGCGTGGGCGTGGGCGAAAGGGCTGTGACTTCAGCGATCAGGTAGGGCGTGCTCGACGATGCGCCGACGGGGAAGTGGTTCACGCTCACCGCGTTTGGCGGCAAGGTAGACCTGCGCGGTTTCGGCGGCGACGGTGTGCCAGTCGAAATCGTGGTTGAGCCGCTCGCGTGCGGCCACGGCGCGCTGCTGGGCGGCCGCGGGATCGTCGAGCACGGTGCGCACGGCTGCAGCCAGGTGGGCGACGTTGTGCGGCGGGAAGGACACCCCGGTCTCGCCGTTGATGACGGCTTCGCCGAGTCCACCGACATTCGAGGTCACCAGGGGAGTGCCGGTGGCCGCGGCTTCCAGGGCGACGATGCCGAAAGGCTCGTAGTGACTGGGTAATACGGCCGCGTCGACGGTGTGCAGCATCTGCACCAGTTCGGCGTGGTCCAGGCGCCCGACGAACTCGACGGCCTTGACCACCTTGTGCTTGCGGGCCTGCTCGCCGAGCCACTCCCGCTGCGTGCCGTCGCCGGCGACGATCAGTGTGGTGCCGGGGTGGGTACGCCGGATCCGCGGCAGCGCGGCGATGGCGTCCTGCACGCCCTTCTCGTACTCCAGTCGGCCGAGGAACAGCAACCGGGGCGGACCGTCGTGCGCGGTGCGCTTGGCGAACGGCCATGCGGCCGCATCGATCCCGTTGCGGATCACCCGCGTCTCGCCCAATCCGGGGCCGAACAGCTCGACGATCTCCTCGCCCATGGACGCCGAACAGGTGATGAGCGAATCGGATTCGCGGACCAGCCACGACTCGGCGGCGTGCACCTGGCGGCTGATCGCGCCCGACACCCAGCCCGAGTGGCGGCCGGCCTCTGTTGCGTGGATGGTGGAAACCAAAGGGACGTCGAAGAATTCGGCCAGCGCGATGGCCGGGTGAGCCACCAGCCAGTCATGGGCGTGTACGACGTCGGGGTACCAGGTGCGTTCACCCCGGGTGCCGAAGGCCAGCCCGGCGCGGGTCATCGCGTGACCCATCGCCAGCACCCAGGCCATCATGTCGGTGCCGAAGTCGAATTCGTGTGGATCCTCGGCGGCGGCGACCACCCGCACGCCCTCGCTCACCTCGTCGGTGGACGGATGCGTGCTCGGGTCGGTGCCCGTGGGTCGACGGCACAGCACGACCACCTCGTGGCCGGCGTCGACCAGGGCGGTGGCCAGGTGGTGTACATGCCGGCCGAGGCCGCCGACCACCACCGGCGGGTACTCCCACGACACCATCAGAATCTTCATGCGGGAGCGCCTTCGGCGAGGGGTGAGCGTGCGCAGAATGCACGGTATTCACAGCGTGTCGGTGCGCAGACGCGCACGCTCGCGGAAAGGGGGTTGGTCACCGTAGCCGCCTCGCATCGAGAGCACCGAACAACCCGTCGGCGCGGTTCCAGTCCTGGGCCAGGCGCTCTGCGTGATCGCGGCGTCCGGATGCCAGCGCCCCCGAGATCTCGCGGGTGGCGTGCGCATGCAGATGTGCACGGTAGCGGGCGTATTCGGCCGCCGAGTCCTTGCTCACCATGAACGGCCAGTCGCTGGACACCGTCAACAGCGTCTCGCGCAGGATCTGGTCAGCCACCCGATCGCGGGTGTGCGGTGCCTCGGTCTGGTCCAGCGCCTTGTCCACCGCGGCCAGCGCGGTGTCGACGACCTCGGCGTTGAGTTGCACCAGGTCGGTCACCTGCTCGCCGTTCCAGACCTGCCAGTCCTTGCCCGAACCCCAAGAGCTGGGCGGCAATTCGACCGGTGCGCCGACGAACCCGGCATCGATGGCGTCCGACAACGTGCCGACCCGGACCCCGGCCTCGGGCAGTGCCCGCAGCAACCGCTCCAGCCAGAGCGGGCCCTCGTGCCACCAATGGCCGAAAAGTTCGGTGTCGAAGGCCGCCACCACATGCGCGGGGCGCCCGGTGCGGTCGGCCTCGTCGATCAGCCTGCGGCGCACCATCTCGACGAAATCGGCCACATGGGCATCCACCGCGCGGTCCGCGCGGAGCGGGTCGTAGGGGGCCTTCTCGGCGGAGGGGACGTTGCGGCCGGTCACCCGCGCCGGCTTGAGCCCGGTCACGTGGTCGTAGGTGTGGAAGTCGCGGTAGGCGGCATGTCCGGGGTAGCCCGACTTGGGCGACCACACCCGGTAGCTGACCTGCAGATCGCGGCCGAAGGCGACGACGTTCGAGTCGCCGACCGGACGTCCCATGGCGGTATCGCCGTGCAGCGACGGGCCGTCGACCATGAAATGGCTGACACCCGCTGCCGCATAACCGTTTTCCATCCCCGGCGCGTACGCGCATTCGGGGGCCCAGATGCCCTTGGGGGTGTGCGCGAACCGGTACCGGGCGTCGGCCAGGCCCTCGCGCAGCGCGAAATCGCGCAGCCGGGGATTCAGCAGCGGCTGGAAGGGGTGGGCCAGCGGGCCACCCAGCAGTTCGATGGTGCCGGCGTCGATGAGTTGACGCAGCAGCGGGCTGGCGCCGTGCGCCCAGAGCGAGGTGAACTCGTCGAGCGCGCGTTCGGCCGCTTCGAACTCGTGAATGCCGAACTGGCGCATGGCTTCTGGCGCGGCGAAGGCCGTGCCGGACTTCACGGTGGTGGCTTCGAGTGCGCGCAGCTGCCAGTTCGCCAGCCAGTGGTGCATCCCGGTCAGGCAGTACGGGTCGTCCAACTGGGCGGTGACCACCGGGGTCATCCCGAGGCTCACCAGGTGCCCGCGGCCCTCGGCTGCCAGCGTGCGCAGCACCCGTATCAGCGGCAGGTATGCCGCCGCCCACGACTGGTAGAGCCATTCCTCGCCGACCGGCCAGCGGCCGTGGTGGGCCAACCAGGGCAGGTGGGTGTGTAGGACCAGGGTGAACTGGCCCGGAACCTGCCGATGGTCGCACTCGCTCATGGCCGGGTCGCGATCGCCACCAGGTCGAGGCTGTCGTCGATGTCGGATGCGTCGGCGCCAAGCAGGTCGAAGTCGTCGACGCTCACCGCGGCGACGTCGGCCAACAGTTCGTCCGACCACGCAGCGTCGGCGACCGCGCGGGCGATCTGCGCATCGATGATCGATCCCCCGTGCCGGGCGTCGATGGCCTGCAGCCCTGGCCCATGGAAAACCCCGAGCATCGCCTCCATCGTGAACCCGCCCAGCTCCAGCAGCTCGGTGAGCTCGGCGGCGTTGAGCTCGCGGGTGTGGAACGGGTTCAGCGGGGTGTCGCGGCCGGGGGAGAAGGTGATCCGGTTGGGGGTGGACATCAGCAGCACCCCGCCCGGCCGGAGCACCCGCAGACATTCGGCCACGAATTGGCCCTGATCCCACAGGTGCTCGATGACCTGGAAGTTCACCACCACGTCCACCGAGGCGTCGGCCAGTGGCAGCTCGGCGAGGTTGCCCAGGTGCATCCGCACCCGCGGGTAGCGGGCCCGGATGTGCGCCACCGCGGATTCGTCATAGTCCACGCCGATGACCTGCCGGGCGATCCCGGAGATCAAATCAGCGCCGTACCCCTCGCCGGGGCCGGCCTCCAGGACGTCGCGCCCGGCGCAGCGTTCAGCGAGGCGCTGGTAGACGACCTCGTGCCGGCGAAACCAGTAATTCTCCTCGGCCAGGCCGGGGATGGTGCGTTCCCCCGTCAGCGGCAGGGATGGCTGCGCGCCCGGGTTGTCGACCGAACCGAATGTGCTCATTGGAAGGCAGGCTAACCCGTAATGGCCAGTTCGCGAACGGATGCCCTGGCGACCGTGGGGTCTGAGCGAACCAACTGACCGGTTATGGTGTCCTTGCGTGCCGTCAAAGTTACCGGCGAGTAACCTGGTGGCCGTTACAAGAAACGTGATATGCCCAGGCCGGCTGCCGGCCTCATCGAGGAGGACGAACCACAGTCATGACGAACATCGTGGTCCTGATCAAGCAGGTCCCTGACACCTGGTCGGAGCGCAAGCTCACCGACGGCGACTACACCCTCGACCGGGAAGCGGCCGACGCCGTTCTCGACGAGATCAACGAGCGCGCGGTCGAAGAAGCGCTGCTGATCAAGGAGCGTGAGGGCGGCGACAGCACGGTGACCGTGCTGACCGCTGGTCCCGAGCGTGCCACCGAAGCCATCCGCAAGGCCCTGTCCATGGGTGCCGACAAAGCGGTCCACCTCAAGGACGACGGCCTGCACGGCTCCGACCTGATCCAGACCGGCTGGGCCCTGGCCCGTGCGCTGGGCACCATCGAGGGCACCGAACTGGTCATCGCCGGTAACGAGGCCACCGACGGCGTCGGCGGCGCGGTCCCCGCGGTCATCGCCGAGTACCTCGGCCTGCCGCAGCTGACCCACGTGCGCAAGCTCAACGTCGAGGGCGGCAAGGTCACCGCCGAGCGTGAGACCGATGACGGCGTCTTCGGCCTCGAAGCGACGCTGCCCGCCGTGGTCAGCGTGAACGAGAAGATCAACGAGCCGCGCTTCCCGTCCTTCAAGGGCATCATGGCCGCGAAGAAGAAGGAAGTCACCGTCCTGACGCTGGCCGAGATCGGTGTCGAGGCGGACGAGGTGGGCGTGGCCAACGCCGGCACCAAGGTGCTGTCGTCCACCCCGAAGCCGCCGAAGACCGCAGGCGAGAAGGTCACCGACGAGGGCGAGGGCGGCAGCAAGGTCGCCGAGTACCTGGTTGCCCAGAAGCTGATCTAGTCGCCGATCCCACTCTTCTCACTCACATAAGGACACATTCATGGCTGAAGTACTTGTGCTCGTCGAGCACGCCGATGGTGCGCTGAAGAAGGTCAGCACCGAACTCATCACCGCCGCCCGCGTCCTGGGCGAACCGTCCGCCGTCGTGGTGGGTGCTCCCGGGACCGCCGCCGGACTGGCCGACGGCCTCAAGGCCGCCGGTGCCGCCAAGATCTACGTCGCCGAGTCGGCCGACGTGGAGAGCTACCTGGTCACCCCGAAGGTCGATGTGCTGGCCGCGCTGACCGAGTCGGCCGCCCCGGCCGCCGTGGTCGTCGCCGCCAACGCCGAGGGCAAAGAGGTCGCCGGCCGGCTGGCCGCGCGCCTGGGCTCGGGTCTGTTCGTCGACATCGTCGGCCTCAAGGACGGCGGCGTGGGCGTCTACTCCATCTTCGGTGGCGCGTTCACCGTGGAGGCCGAGGCCACGGGTGAAATGCCGGTGATCACGATCCGTCCGGGTGCCATCGAGGCCGAGCCGGCCGACGGTGCCGGTGAGGTCGTCGACGTCGAGGTTCCGGCCCAGGCCGAAAATGCGACCAAGATCACGTCCCGCGAGCCGGTCGTCGGTGGCGACCGTCCGGAGCTCACCGAGGCCAGCGTCGTGGTCGCCGGTGGCCGTGGTGTCGGCAGCGAAGAGAACTTCAAGGTCGTCGAGGACCTCGCCGACTCGCTCGGTGCCGCCGTTGGCGCCTCGCGTGCCGCGGTGGACTCGGGTTACTACCCGGGCCAGTTCCAGGTCGGCCAGACCGGCAAGACCGTGTCGCCGCAGCTCTACATCGCGCTGGGCATCTCGGGCGCGATCCAGCACCGGGCCGGTATGCAGACGTCCAAGACGATCATCGCGGTCAACAAGGACGAAGAGGCGCCGATCTTCGAGATCGCCGACCTCGGCATCGTGGGCGACCTGTTCAAGGTCACCCCGCAGCTCACCGACGCCGTCAAGGCTCGTAAGGGCTAGTCCGTCAGCACTTCGAAACTGCCCCGAAACCTCGGTTTCGGGGCAGTTTTGTGTTTGCCCACGGTGTTCACGTGGCGTGCACGGACACGTCACGCCAGCGATGCCGCCTCGAGACCCGACTGGGCGACCGTGCTGACTATGAGCACCGCATCTGTACTCATACCGGCCGATGACACCGATCAGATGGCCGCTGAGGGTTCAGCGACCCACGGACCGCGCTACACCCTGCTGCTGTCCACCGACGCCTGCGACATCGAAGCCGCGCAGCGTCTCCGCCATGACGTGTTCACCTCCGAACCCGGGTTCACCCTGACCTCGACCGCCGACGGTCTGGACGCCGACCGCTTCGACCAGTACTGCGATCACCTGCTGGTGCGCGAGGACGGGTCCGGCGAACTGGTCGGCTGCTACCGGATGCTCCCGCCGCCCGGCGCGATCGCCGCGGGCAGCCTCTACACCGCCACCGAATTCGACGTCAGCGCGCTCGACACGCTGCGGCCCTCCCTGGTCGAGATGGGGCGCGCGGTGGTGCGCGCCGATCACCGCAACGGCGCCGTGGTGCTGCTCATGTGGGCGGGCATCCTGGCCTACCTGGACCGCTGCGGCTA
Organism: Mycobacterium sp. P2_H7; assembly: GCF_056403275.1. Taxonomy (NCBI): domain Bacteria; kingdom Bacillati; phylum Actinomycetota; class Actinomycetes; order Mycobacteriales; family Mycobacteriaceae; genus Mycobacterium; species Mycobacterium sp. P2_H7. The sequence continues at coordinate 132,203 of NZ_JBFUFU010000011.1, forward strand.
CGACTACGTCACCGGCTGCGTGTCGGTGCCCACGCACCCTGAAGGTGAAGATCCGGGTAGCCAGCTGCGCGGGGTCCGCGACTTCGTCCTGCGCCGCCACAGCGCGCCCGCGGAGTTCACGGTGCACCCCTACCGGCCGGTGACCATCGACGGGCGCACGCTCGACGAGATCGACCCACCCGCCCGGGTCAGCGTCCCGGCGCTGATGCGCGGGTATCTGCGCCTGGGCGCCGAGGTGTGCGGCGAACCCGCCCACGATCCCGACTTCGGGGTCGGCGACTTCCCGGCGCTGCTCGACAAACGCAAAGCCGATGTGCGGTACCTGAAACGCCTGCGGTCGGTCTCGCAGGCCACCGAGACGGGAGCCTGACCATGAGCCATTCCTGGCTGCCGCAGGCCTCCTGCGACGACAGTTGCATGCACGCCGGCTCCGCTCCGGTGGGCCCGCGCCCCATGGTGTGGGTGCGCACCACGCTTCGGGTGACGGCGGCACTGCTGCTGATTTTGGCGGTGCCCATCCTCGCGGTCCCGCTTCCCGGCCGCTCGCATCTGCAGCGCGGGTACTGCCGGCTCATGTTGCGTTGCATCGGGGTGCGAATCACCGTGTCCGGCGGCCCGATTCGTAACCTGCGCGGCGTGCTGGTGGTCAGCGGGCACGTGTCCTGGGTGGACATCTTCGCCATCGGGGCCGTCATGCCGGGCTCCTTCGTGGCGCGCGCCGACCTGATCGACTGGCCGGCCCTCGGTGTGCTGGCCCGGATCATGAAGGTCATCCCCATCGAACGGGAGAGCCTGCGCCGGTTGCCCGCCGTGGTCAACGCGGTGGCGGCCCGGTTGCGCAACGGACAGACCGTGGTGGCCTTCCCGGAAGGCACCACGTGGTGCGGGCTGGGCTACGGCGAGTTCCGGCCGGCCATGTTCCAGGCGGCGGTCGACGCCGCGCGGCCGGTGCAGCCGCTGCGGCTGACTTACCACCACCGCGACGGCAGCCCGTCCACCGTGCCGGCCTACATCGGCGAGGACACGCTGCTGACGTCGATCCGGCGCCTGGTCACCGCCCGACGCACCGTGGTGCACGTGCGGGTGCCCTCGCTGGAGCTGCCGGGGACGTCGCGGCGCGAGCTCAAGGCGCGGTGTGAGGCTGCCGTGCGCGGCGAGACGGGCCACCGGGTGCACGGGCACGCGGCGCCGGAGAGTCCGGCGACGGGGGAAACGGTAGCGGCCTGACCTGCGCCGCCGGGGGGCCATCTGCGGGCGGTTATCCTGGACAGGCTATGACCGCCGTCTACCTCGACCATGCCGCGACCACCCCGATGCACCCTGCTGCCATCGAGGCGATGACCGCCGTGCTCGCGACGGTCGGCAACGCGTCCTCGCTGCACACCGCGGGTCGCGCGGCGCGGCGCCGGATGGAGGAGGCCCGCGAAGCGCTGGCCGGCTTGCTCGGTGCGCGGCCGTCGGAGGTCATCTTCACCGCGGGCGGCACCGACAGCGACAACCTCGCGGTCAAAGGCATCTACTGGGCCCGGCGCGACGCCGAGTCGCACCGGCGCCGGATCGTCACGACGCCGATCGAGCACCACGCCGTCCTGGACGCCGTCGAATGGCTGGTGGAACACGAAGGCGCCGAGGTCACGTGGCTGCCGGTCGGCGCGGACGGCGTGGTGTCGCCCGAGGCGTTGCGCGCGGTACTGGCCGAGCATGACGACATCGCCCTGATCACCGCGATGTGGGCCAACAACGAGGTCGGCACCATCCTGCCGATCACTGAATTGGCCAGCATCGCAGCGGAATTCGACATCCCGATGCACAGCGACGCGATCCAGGCCGTCGGCCACATCCCGGTCGACTTCGCGGCCAGCGGTTTGTCGGCACTGTCGGTCGCCGCGCACAAGTTCGGTGGCCCGACCGGGGTCGGTGCGTTGCTGCTGCGCCGCGACACGGCGTGTGTGCCGCTGCTGCACGGCGGCGGGCAGGAACGCGATGTGCGTTCGGGCACACCGGATGTCGCCGGTGTCGTGGCCATGGCTGCGGCCGCTCGGGTGGCGGTCGAGGGACTGGAAGCCACCAGCGGACGGGTCCGCGCGCTGCGTGACCGGCTGATCGACGGTGTGCGCGCCGCCATCGAGGATGTGGATGTCAACGGCGCGCTCGGCGACGCACGGCTGCCCGGCAACGCGCACTTCACCTTTCGCGGTTGCGAAGGTGATTCGCTGCTGATGTTGCTGGACGCCAAGGGAATCGAGTGTTCCACCGGGTCGGCCTGCACGGCAGGCGTGGCCCAGCCCTCGCATGTGCTGCTGGCCATGGGCGCCGAACCGGCCACCGCCCGCGGATCCTTGCGACTGTCGTTGGGGCACACGAGTACCGATGCCGATGTGGACGCCGCCCTGGAGGCGCTGCCCGCCGCGGTGCAGCGGGCCCGGGCGGCGGCGCTGGCCAGCGCCGGGGTGGCGTGATGCGCGTCCTGGTCGCGATGAGCGGCGGTGTCGATTCCTCGGTGGCGGCCGCGCGGATGGTCGACGCGGGCCACGACGTCGTCGGCGTGCACCTCGCACTGTCCAGCACGCCCGGCACCTTGCGCACCGGATCGCGCGGATGCTGCTCGAAAGAGGACGCCGGGGACGCCCGTCGCGTCGCCGACATCCTCAACATCCCGTTCTACGTGTGGGATTTCGCCGACCGCTTCAAAGAAGACGTGATCGACGACTTCGTCGAGTCCTACGCGCGGGGTGAGACCCCGAACCCGTGCGTGCGCTGCAACGAGAAGATCAAATTCTCGGCTCTTTCGGCGCGCGCGCTGGCCCTGGGCTTCGACGCGGTGGCCACAGGACACTACGCGCGCCTGGACGGCGGCCGGCTGCGCCGAGCGGTGGACGCCGACAAGGACCAGTCCTACGTGCTGGCCGTGCTGACCGCCGAACAGCTGCGCCACGCGCTGTTCCCGGTGGGCGACACCGCCAAGCCGCGAATTCGCGAGGAGGCCGCCCAGCGCGGCCTGGCGGTGGCGGACAAGCCGGACAGCCATGACATCTGCTTCATCCCGTCCGGTGACACCCAGGCATTCCTGGGCGCCAAGATCGGCATCCGGCCCGGCGCCGTCGTCGACGCCGGTGGCGCCGTGCTCGCCGAGCACGACGGTGTGCACGGTTTCACCATCGGCCAGCGCAAGGGTCTCGGTATCGCCGGACCTGGTCCCGACGGTGCGCCCCGCTACGTCACGGGGATCGACGCCGAGACCGGCACGGTGCGGGTGGGTGCGGCCGTCGACCTCGAGGTGTCGACGCTGCGCGGCGAGAAGCCGGTGTTCACCTCCGGAACGGCGTTCGACGGGCCGGTGGAATGCGTCCTGCAGGTCCGCGCCCACGGCGGCCTGGTGGAGGCGGTCGTCGAGCTGCGCGACGGTGAACTGCACGCCGAGCTGCGCACCCCGCTTCGTGGTGTGGCGCCCGGCCAGACGATGGTGCTCTACCGCACCGATCCGGCGGGCGACGAGGTCCTCGGCAGCGCCACCATCGTGCGCTGACTTTCAGCCGGGCACGTTGTCCAGCAGGTTCGTCAGCACCAGCTCCGGGATCGCCGGCGAGAACCGGCACGCCGTGACCTCGGCGAGCACCACAGATTTCACTCGATAGTCGCGCCCGCACCCACCGGGTGTGCGGGTTCGCGCGGTCTCGGCGGTGATGTCGGTGTCGCCGACCAGCCGTGGACCGGCGGGGGTCTCGGCGCAGCCGTCGATCCGGCCGACGAGGTCGGCGAAGGCGCGTCGCGCGGTGGGTTCGTCACGATAGGCGGCGACGGCCTCGGAGATCAGTCCGCCGGCGGGCGGGTTCTGGAAGGTCGTCTTGTGGAACTCCTCGACCTCGGTACCGAAGGTCTGGGTCTCGGCGAACAGCCAGGCACAGACGTCGGGCACCGTCGCCGCGAGCGCGTCGATGTCCACCGGAAGCTTGCCGTCCATGGTCGGGACGATGGTCAGGTCCTCGCCGGCGCCCGTGAGGGCGCGCATCCGGGACTGATCCAGGATGACGGCCTCGACGTCGACGGGAGAGCGGGACCCGTCATCGAGACCGGGCACGGTGCGGTGGGCCTCACCTGTGACGGTCTGGCTGCACCCGGCGAGCAGCAGGATCCCCACCGCCGTCGCCAAGGCCCGCACCCGTGCAGGTTAACCCATCGAATACTGTTGGCCGCGTGAGTATTTTCGCCAGCGCGACCGGCATCGGATCCTGGCCCGGTACATCCGCGCGCGAGGCGGCGGCGGTGATCGTCGGCGAACTACACACGCTGCCGCATCTGGCCGAACTACCCGCCCGCGGAATCGGGGCCGATCTGATCGGCCGGGCGGGCGCCCTGCTGGTCGACATCGGGATGGACACCGCACCGCGGGCCTACCGCATCACCCCTGGCCGCAGCGCCGTGCAGCGCCGCGCGGTCAGCCTGCTCGACGAAGATCTGGACGCCCTGGAGGAGGCCTGGGAGAAGGCCGGCCTGCGGGGTGTGTCGGGACGCACCGTCAAGGTGCAGGTGCCCGGTCCGATCACGCTGGCCGCCCAGGTGGAGTTGTCCAATGGACACCGCGCGATCACCGATCCCGGAGCGCTGCGCGATCTCGCCGGATCGCTGGCCGAGGGGGTCGCCGCGCATCGCGCCACAGTGGCCCGCCGGATCGGCGCCGAGGTGGTGGTCCAGTTCGACGAGCCGTCCTTGCCCGCGGCGCTGGCCGGCCGGCTCACCGGGGTGACGAGCCTGTCCTCGGTGCATCCCGTCGACGCACCGGTGGCCGGGGCATTGCTCGACGAATGCGCCCAACGCATCGGCGGTGAAGTGCTACTGCACTGCTGCGCCTCGGATATTCCATGGAAAATGTTGCAGGACAGTGCAATTGGTGGGGTATCCGTTGATGTTGCGGTGCTGGGAGTGGCCGACCTGGACGGGGTCGGGGAGTTCGTGGAGTCGGGCCGCACCGTCTTGCTCGGCGTCGTGCCGTCAGCCGCTCCGCTGACCCGGCCCACAGCCGAGCAGGTGGCGGCCGCGGCGGCGAAGATCACCGACCGGTTGGGCTTTGCGCGCACGGTGCTGCGCGACAGGATCGGCATCACGCCCGCCTGTGGCCTGGCCGGCGCCACGGTGGACTGGGCGCGGACGGCGATCGGACTGGCGCAGAAGGCGGCGGACGGTCTGCGTCAGGATCCCGACGCAATCTAGTCCGCAAACATCGGTTCACAGTATGGTGAGGGAAGACTGTGGGGAGTCCTGTGCATCGAGCGAAGCGTGCAGTAGCGGCGAGTGCCACCGCGCTCGCCGCATTCGTGCTGTTCAGCGGGCCTACGGCGGCGACCGCCGTGGCCCGGCCCGGTGATTCGAGTCATTCGCACGGTGGCCGCGATTCGGACCGCGGCGGCAACCAGGGCCGCGACGACGGATCCCGCAACGATCGACCCCGCAACGATTCCCGTCGGGGCGAAAGCAACGGATTTGGCCGTGGCGAGGACAGTGGCAAAGCCACCAGCACCACCAACAGCGGCGGCACCAGTCGCCCCGCAGCCACCACTGCCACTACTGCGAGTCGCGCACCGCAGGCGGTGGCGAGCACGGGCGATTCCGAGGCGCCGACGCCGACAACCAGCGCGTCTGCCGCCGATGCCGGTGCATCGTCGGGCTCTGGTGTGCTCGCGGCCGCGCCCGACCTCGTGGCCCCGAAGGTGACCTTCGGCAACGGGCGCACTCCCGGTGAGGGCGCGATCCACCCCATTGTTTCGCTGCCGCAACAGGGCGTCACCGTCGCATTGCCGGCGATGGTGGTACCGGCGCCTGTGCCACTGGGCATACCGCAGGCCGTGGACAGGCCGCGCGCACGGCTGGACCTTTCGGCGTCCAGCGGCTGGGACAGCGCGCGTCCCGGGCAGCCGATGACGTCCTGGTTCGGCCTCGCCGGTCTCCTGCTCATTCCGCTCGGCGGCGCGGCGCTGGGGTACCGGCAGGCCCGGGCCGCGAAGTCGGCGTCCCATCTCGCGGTGCACTAGTACCGGCGGTACCGGATACCGTAGGTTGTCCCTATGGACAACCCGCCCGATCTCCCCGGCGTGCAGCACCGCTACCTCGATCTCGGCGACGGCGTGACGATTCACGTCGCCGAGGCCGGCCCCGAGGATGGGCCGCCCATGATGCTGGTGCACGGCTTCCCGCAGAACTGGTGGGAGTGGCGGCGCCATATCGAGCCGCTGGCCGCGGACGGTTACCGGGTGCTGTGCCCGGACCTGCGGGGCGCGGGCTGGAGTTCGACCCCGCCGGGCGACCACTACTTCAAGAACGACCTCGCCGATGATCTGGCCGGGGTCGTCGACCGCCTCGGTGTCGGCCCGGTGCGCCTGGTCGCGCACGACTGGGGCGGCCCCGTCGCCACCATCTTCATGTTGCGCCATCCCGAGAAGGTGGCGTCGTTCATGGGTATCAACACCGCCGTCCCATGGCTCAAACGCGATCTCACGGCCTTCGTCAACCTGTGGCGGATGTGGTACCAGATCCCGATGCTGCTGCCGGTCATCGGACCGCGGGTGATCGCCGACCCGAAGATGCGTTTCTTCCGGCTGCTGGGCTCCTGGGTGGGTGGCGAGTTCGAAACCCCGGAGGAGGACATGGATTTCTACCGGGCGTGCATGTCGCGGCCGAAATATGCTCTGGCAGGCTCGAAGTGGTACCGCACCTTCCAGACCCGCGAGGCGTCCCGGTGGATGCGCGGCGAATTCGACCAGTATCACGTGACCGTGCCGGTGCGGTGGCTGCACGGCACTGCGGACTCCGTGCTGACGCCGGAACTGCTGCGGGTGCTGCCCGAGCACTGCTCGAATTTCGAGCTGGAACTGGTGCCCGGTGCCGGGCACTGGATCATCGAGGAGCGTCCGGAATTGGTGCTCGACAGGTTGCGCACGTTCCTGACTCTGGGCGCGGACGCCGACAAGACCGCCTGACCCGATATCGGCAACACAGGTATCGGATTACTCATCGTCGCTTCCGACCCGCAGTTCATCGTGGACATACCGATCAATCGTGTCCAGGGGGAATGGCGATGTCGAAGAGTCTGGTCATTTGTTGTGACGGCACGTGGAACACGCCCGATCAGAAGAGTCCGACCAACGTCACCAAAATGGCGCTGGCCCTTGCCGACGTGGACGATCGCGGGCGGGAGCAGCGTGTCTTCTATCATCAGGGAGTCGGGTCCAGTCCGCGGGAGCGGTTGCGCGGCGGGGCTTTCGGCTTCGGCCTCTCACGAGATGTCCGCGACACCTACCGATTCCTGGTGCAGAACTACGATCCGGGCGATCGGCTGTACTTCTTCGGGTTCAGTCGCGGCGCCTTCACCGCCCGCAGCACAGCAGGTTTCGTACGCAACTGCGGCATTCTGCGCCGCCAGGAGGAAGGTCGCATCGACGAGGCGTACAAGCTGTACCGCGACCGGAACAAACATCCCCGCAGCCTCGCAGCGACGATCTTCCGGCGCTCCTACTCCTACGAGTCACGGATTCGGTTCATCGGAGTCTGGGACACAGTGGGCGCGTTGGGTGTTCCCGTCGATGGCTTGCACGTGATCAGTTGGCTGAACCGGCGCTGGCAATTTCACGATACAGATCTGAGCACCACCGTGGATGCCGCATTTCACGCGGTCTCCATCGACGAACAACGCGGCCCGTTCCGGCCCACGTTGTGGTCGCAACAGAGCCCGCCACCCGAAGATCAAGTCGTCGAACAGGTTTGGTTCAGTGGCGCGCACTGTGACGTTGGTGGCGGCAGTGTCGAGCGCAGCCTCAGCGATATCCCCTTGTTGTGGATGGCGCACAGGGCAGGAGCTCGCGGGTTGAGTTACCGGGAAGATGCGTTCACCCGGTGTTCGGCTTCGGACCCGCTGACTGCTGAAGAAGCCACTCGCGCACAGATATGCGTGGCTCCCCATCCCAACGGCGCATTCGAGGATTCCCGCAAGGGCCTATATCGATGGATCGGACCGTTTCACCGGAAAATCGGTGCTGCCACACGCGGTCACGAATCAGTCGCCTCCAGTGCGGTGTTCCGGCACAGCCATCTCGCCGGATATGCGCCGGGTGGCCTCGTCGACTATCTCAGGCGCCCCGATCATCGGGAGACCGAAGTGGGCGGGGTGCCGGACCGACGGCTCGACGACATCCGCGTATGACGCGCGGGCTCAACGGTCATCGAGCTGCCGGATCAGCTTCTTGGCGGCGATGAGCCGGAACGACGCATCGACGAGTTCGCGGACCTCGGTCCAGTCGACCCTGCCCGCCGTCAGGTCCAGGCCCAGCCAGCCGAACGGCCCCATGTAGGCCGGGAAAAAGAATCGGCTGTCCGCCTCCAGTGCGCGGCGATCGGAGTCGTCGACCTTGATCAGGAGCGAGCTGGGGTAGGGGATCATCCCGTCCTCACCTTTGACGTTGCCGCCGAACATCGCGAACATCTTCGGCGCGCAGAACACCGGGCGACCCCACGAGACCTTCTCGAAGGCGGTGGGGAAGGCGAGCGCGATCTCGCGGATCTCGGCCAGTCCGAAGTCGTCATCGCTGAACATCACGGGATGCGGCACAGGTAGGAGTCTATCCGGCCCATCACTGGGTTAGGGTCGCCTTACTTACGCAGCTGAGGAGGGTGAGATGCCGACATCGTGGCTGGACACCGTGATACATCAGACCCGCAAGGCCGGGGATTTCCCGTACCCGCACTGGGCCTCGATCTTTCTGAACAATCCCATCCGCCGCCGGATCGGCCGACCCGGTGCCGTCATCGACGGGCTGCTGCTCGCCGGCGATGAGCGGGTGCTCGAAATCGGCCCTGGCCCTGGCTATTTCAGTACCGAGATCGCCAAGCGGGTACCGGCCGGTCGGCTGCACCTGTTCGACGTGCAGCCGCAGATGCTGGACAAGGCGCGTAGCGCCCTCGACGCGGCCGGCTGCCACAATGCCGAATTCCATTCCGGTGACGCGAGCGCGGGACTGCCGTTCGACGACGACAGCTTCGACGTGGCATTCCTGGCGGCGGTGCTCGGCGAGGTGCCGGACAAGGACATCTGCATCCGTGGACTGCGCCGGGTGCTGCGCCCGGGCGGCCTTCTGGTGTTCGTCGAGGCATTCCCCGATCCTGACCGCCAGAGCGTGCAGAGCCTGCGCGAGCTCGTCGAACCGCACGGGTTCGTGCTGCAGGGTTGGGAAGGCACCACCTGGCGCGACGTGGTGCGGTTCCGGCTGTGGCCGACCTTGTGAGACCTGTCGGAGCGCTCGACTAGCCTCGTGAGCGTGAGCTCATCGGACTCTGAGGTGCGTGGACGCTGGCAGGAACTGGCCGAAGAGGTGCGGGGCCACCAATTCCGCTATTACGTCAAAGACGCTCCCGTCGTCTCCGATGCCGAATTCGACACGCTGCTGCGTGAGCTGCAGTCCCTGGAGGAAGCGCACCCCGAGCTGCGCACGCCCGACTCGCCGACGCAGCTGGTCGGTGGCGCGGGTTTCGCCACCGACTTCGGCTCCGCCGACCACCTGGAGCGGATGTTGTCCTTGGACAACGTCTTCGACAGTGACGAGCTGTCCGCATGGGCCGCCCGGATCAGCGCCGAGACCGGTGAGAACACCGAGTATCTGTGTGAGCTCAAGATCGACGGTGTCGCACTGGCCCTGGTCTACCGCGACGGCAAGCTGGTCCGGGCGGCGACGCGCGGGGACGGCCGCACCGGTGAGGATGTCACCCTCAACGCCCGCACCATCACCGACATCCCGGAGCGGCTCACCGAATCCGAGGAGTTCCCGCTGCCCGCCGTCCTCGAGGTGCGCGGTGAGGTGTTCTTCCGGCTCACCGACTTCGAAGACCTCAATGCCGGCTTGGTGGCTGAGGGCAAGGCGCCGTTCGCCAATCCCCGCAACAGTGCCGCCGGGTCGCTGCGCCAGAAGAACCCGGCCGTCACTGCGCGGCGCCGGTTGCGGATGATCTGCCACGGGCTGGGCCAGGTGGACGGCGCGACGTTCCCCTCGCTGCACGACGCCTACCGGGCGCTGGGTGCGTGGGGGCTACCCGTCTCGACGCACACCACCCGCGTGCAGGGCATCGCAGCGGTGGCCGAGCGGATCGCCTACTGGGGTGAGCACCGCCACGACGTGGAACACGAAATCGACGGCCTGGTGGTCAAAGTCGACCAGGTGGCGTTGCAGCGCCGGCTCGGCTCCACCTCCCGCGCACCGCGCTGGGCGGTGGCCTACAAGTACCCGCCCGAAGAGGTCACCACCAAGCTGCTCGACATCAGGGTCAACGTCGGCCGCACCGGCCGGGTCACCCCGTTCGCCTACATGGAGCCGGTCAAGGTCGCCGGGTCCACCGTCGGACTGGCGACCCTGCACAACGGTTCGGAGGTGAAACGCAAGGGCGTCCTCATCGGTGACACCGTGGTGATCCGCAAGGCCGGCGACGTCATTCCCGAGGTGCTCGCGCCGGTGGTCGACCTGCGTGACGGTACCGAACGCGAATTCGTCATGCCCACAACATGTCCCGAGTGCGGCACCACGCTGGCGCCGGCCAAGGAGGGCGACGCCGACATCCGCTGCCCGAACACCCGCAGTTGCCCGGCGCAGTTGCGTGAGCGGGTGTTCCACGTCGCCGGGCGCGGAGCGTTCGACATCGAGGGCCTGGGCTACGAGGCGGCGACCGCGCTGTTGTCGGCCGGGGCCATCGAAGACGAAGGCGACGTCTTCACCCTGGCGGCCGAAGATCTGTTGCGCACCAACCTGTTCACCACCAAAGCCGGTGAGTTGTCGGCCAACGGCAAGCGGCTGCTGGCCAACCTCGGCAGGGCGAAATCCCAGCCGCTGTGGCGGGTGCTCGTCGCGCTGTCCATCCGTCACGTCGGGCCCACCGCGGCGCGCGCCCTGGCCGGTGAATTCGGCAACCTCGACGCGGTGGTGACTGCCTCCGAGGAGCAACTCGCCGCCGTCGAAGGCGTCGGGCCGACCATCGCGGCCGCGGTCGTCGAATGGTTCACCGTGGACTGGCACCGCGCCATCGTCGAGAAGTGGCGGGCCGCCGGGGTTCGGATGGCCGACGAACGCGACGAGGGTGTCGAGCGGACGCTGGAGGGGCTGTCCATCGTGGTCACCGGATCGCTGACCGGGTTCTCACGGGATGAAGCCAAGGAGGCCATCCTGGCCCGCGGCGGTAAGGCCGCCGGCTCGGTGTCGAAGAAGACCGCCTACGTGGTGGCCGGCGATGCCCCAGGTTCCAAGTACGACAAGGCAATCGAGCTCGGGGTGCCGGTGCTCGACGAGGACGGTTTCCGTGCGCTGCTGGCGGACGGACCCGAACCGTCAGCGGATGATGGTGGCGACGATGCCGGCGAGGTAGCCGAGCCGGGCGACCTCTGACGGCCGAAAGGCGGGCCCGCCGGGGCGGCCCAGCAACACGGCGGTGTGGTGGTCGCCCAGGGGAGCGGCGGTCAGGGTGGTGTCGATGTCGCGCCAGATCTGCGGCACCCACGGTGCGGTGCCGTCGAGGACCGCGGCGTGCTCGAGGGGCAGCCAGGGTGCGCTCTGCGCGTGCGTCTCGGGGGCTCCCGGGCTGCCGACGATGGTGTCCAGTCCGGCGTCGGTGCGGCGCAGCACCGAGCACCAGCCCACCCGCAGCACCTTCGGCGCCTCATCGGCCAGCACCTGTAACTTGTCCTGGCGGTTGTGAGCCGCGGCGATGTGGTCGATCAGCTCGAGTTCGCGGTGCGCCTCCAGCAGGCCGGTATGGGGCCGGATGCTGTCGACGTAGACGCCCTGGATGTGTTCGGCGGCCGTGATGAGCGAATCGGGCATGGCGCCGATGGGCAGGTCGACCACCAGATCGTCGATGGCGTAGCCCGCTCCGCGCTCGACGACGTCGAGGGACAGGATGTCGGCGCCCACCGACCCGAGCGCGACGGCCAGCGAGCCGAGGCTGCCCGGTCGGTCCTCCAGCTGGACCCGCAGCAGATATGACGGCACGCGCAACACCCTGTCATAGCCGCCGGGGCGGGGCATTTCCAGCTCGCCGTCACGACTAGGCTGCTTTGTCGTGTCACAGATCTCCCGGGACGAGGTTGCCCACCTAGCGCGACTGGCCCGACTTGCCCTCACCGATGGCGAGTTGGACGGTTTCGCCGGCCAGCTCGACGCCATCCTGGCCCACGTCGGCCAGATCCAATCCGTCGACGTCACCGGCGTCGAAGCGACCGGTAATCCTCTGAAAGAGGTGAACGTCGCGCGTCCGGACGAGGTGGTGGGGTCGCTGTCGCAGGACGAGGCCCTGGCCGCCGCGCCGCGCGCCGAAGACGGCCGTTTCGCGGTGCCGCGCATCTTGGGAGAAGCAGAGTGACCGAGTTGATCCGCGAGAACGCCGCAGCGCTGGGCGCCAAGATCGCCGCCGGGGAGGTCACCTCGACCGAGGTGACCCAGGCGCACCTGGACCAGATCGCCGCCACCGACGAGCGTTTCCACGCGTTCCTGCACGTCGGCGCGGAGCAGGCGCTGGCCGCCGCCGCCGAGGTCGACCGCCAGGTCGCGGCGGGCGAGACGCTGCCGTCGCCGCTGGCCGGTGTGCCGCTGGCCCTCAAGGACGTCTTCACCACCACCGACGCGCCGACCACCGCCGGGTCCAAGATCCTGGAAGGCTGGCGCTCGCCGTACGACGCGACGGTCACCGCCAAGCTGCGGGCGGCCGGTATCCCGATCCTCGGCAAGACCAACATGGACGAGTTCGCCATGGGTAGCTCGACCGAGAACTCCGCGTACGGCCCCACCCGCAACCCGTGGGATGTCGAGCGGGTGCCCGGCGGCTCCGGCGGCGGCAGCGCCGCGGCGCTCGCGGCGTTCCAGGCCCCGCTGGCCATCGGCACCGACACCGGCGGGTCCATCCGCCAGCCTGCGGCGCTCACCGCGACCGTCGGGGTGAAACCGACCTACGGCACGGTCAGCCGCTACGGCCTGATCGCGTGCGCGTCGTCACTGGACCAGGGCGGCCCGTGTGCCCGCACCGTGCTCGACACCGCGCTGTTGCACCAGGTGATCGCCGGTCACGACCCGCGCGACTCCACGTCGATCGATGCCCCGGTGCCCGATGTGGTGGGGGCGGCCCGCGAGGGTGCCCACGGTGACCTCAAGGGCGTGCGGGTCGGCGTCGTCAAGCAGCTGCGCGGCGAGGGCTACCAGTCCGGCGTGCTCGCCTCGTTCAACGCCGCCGTCGAGCAGCTCACCGCGCTGGGCGCGGAGATCATCGAGGTCGACTGCCCGAACTTCGACCACGCGATGGCGGCCTATTACCTGATCCTGCCCTCGGAGGTGTCGAGCAACCTGGCCCGTTTCGACGCCATGCGGTACGGCCTGCGGGTCGGCGACGACGGCACCCACAGTGCCGAGGAAGTCATGGCGCTGACCCGGGCCGCCGGTTTCGGGCCGGAGGTCAAACGCCGCATCATGATCGGCACCTATGCATTGTCGGCGGGCTACTACGACGCGTACTACAACCAGGCGCAGAAGGTGCGCACGCTGATCGGGCGCGACCTGGACCGCGCCTACGAGCAGGTCGACGTGCTGGCCACCCCGGCCACCCCCTCCACGGCGTTCCGGCTGGGGGAGAAGGTCGACGACCCGCTCGCCATGTATCTGTTCGACCTGTGCACCCTGCCGCTGAACCTGGCCGGGCACTGCGGCATGTCGGTGCCCTCGGGTTTGTCGGCCGACGACGGACTGCCGGTCGGACTGCAGATCATGGCCCCCGCACTGGCCGATGACCGGCTCTACCGGGTGGGTGCGGCCTATGAGGCGGCCCGCGGATCGCTGCCGACGGCGCTGTAACCGGGTTAGATGGTCGGCATGCGAATTGGCGTGCTGACTGGTGGAGGTGACTGTCCCGGCCTGAACGCCGTGATCCGCGCGGTGGTGCGGACATGCGATCAGCGGTACGGCTCGTCGGTGGTGGGTTTCCTGGACGGCTGGCGCGGTCTGTTGGAGGACCGCCGCATCCAGCTGGCCAACGACGACCGCAATGACCGGCTGCTGGCCAAGGGCGGCACCGTGCTGGGCACCGCGCGGGTCAACCCCGACAAGCTGCGGGCCGGTCTGGACCAGATCAAACAGACCATGGAGGACAACGGCATCGACGTGCTCATCCCGATCGGTGGGGAGGGCACGCTGACCGCGGCGCACTGGCTGTCCCAGGAGAACGTGCCCGTCGTCGGGGTCCCGAAGACCATCGACAACGACATCGACTGCACCGACGTGACCTTCGGTCACGACACCGCGTTGCAGGTCGCCACCGAGGCGATCGACCGGCTGCATTCCACCGCCGAATCGCACCAGCGGGTCATGCTCGTCGAGGTGATGGGCAGGCACGCCGGGTGGATCGCGCTGAACGCCGGCATCGCCAGCGGTGCGCACATGACGCTGATCCCCGAGCAGCCCTTCGACGTCGAAGAGGTGTGCCGGCTGGTCAAGAAGCGTTTCCAGCATGGGTCGTCGCACTTCATCTGCGTGGTCGCCGAGGGCGCCAAACCGGCTGAGGGCACCATGCAGTTACGCCAGGGCGGGATGGACGAATTCGGCCACGAGAGGTTCACCGGCGTATCCCAGCAGCTCGCCGTCGAGGTGGAGAAGCGGATCAAGAAGGAAGTGCGGGTCACCGTACTGGGCCACGTGCAGCGCGGCGGCACCCCGACCGCCTACGACCGGGTGCTGGCCACCCGGTTCGGGGTCAACGCCGCCGACGCCGCGCACGCCGGCGAGTTCGGGATGATGGTGTCGCTGCGTGGGCAGGACATCGGGCGGGTGCCGCTGGCCGACGCCGTCCAGCAGCTCAAGCTGGTGCCGCAGACCCGGTACGACGACGGCGCCGAGTTCTTCGGCTAGCGGTACGCCGTCGGCAGGGGCATGCCCAGTTCGCCCAGCACCGCGCGCAGCCGGGACGGGTAGTCGGTGATGATGCCGTCGACGCCGGCGGCTATCTGGGCCCGCATCGCGCCGGCGTCGTTGACGGTCCAGGGAATCACCTTGAGCCCCTTGGCATGTGCACGGTCTACGAACGCCCTGTCGACCAACGAGTACTCCGGCGACAGGATGTTCGCCCCGACCGACATCGCCCCGATGATCGGGTCGCCGACCACCGCAGGATTCACCCCCGCCGTCCACACCGAGTCGGGCACCCAGGTGGTCTCGTCCCACAGCGCCACCAGCGGGATGCCCGACTCCTGCCGGCGGACCAACGGCAGTGTGCGCCAGTCGAAGCTCTGGATCTCCACCTTGTCGAGCTTGTTCGCCGCCCGCACGGCGGCCAGGATCACGTCCACGAATTGTTCTGGCGCGGCAGATGTTTCGGGCTTGTCGGCTTCGATCTTGGTCTCGATGTTGTAGCGGACGCCGGCGTGATGCGCGTCGGCGAGGGCGAAGACCTGGTCCAGCGTGGCGATCTTGTTGCCGCTCACCACCTCGGCGCCGGGGAAGCCGCTGAGCAGCTTGCCGCAGTTCAGGGTGCGCAGCTGCGCCAACGTGAGGTCGTGGACGAGCTTGCCGACGTACGGGTACTGCGGGTCGCCAGGGGTCGCGGGTCCGGTGTCGGCGCACTTGTCGGCCTGGACCGTCGGATCGTGCCAGACCATCGCCGCGGCGTCCTTGGACAGGACGATGTCGAGTTCCAGCGTGGTGACGCCGAGTTCGAGGGCCTTGGTGAAGGCGCGCAGTGACTCCTCGGTGGTCTCGCCCCGGCCGCCGCGGTGGGCCTGCAGGTCGAAACCGTCGGGAGCGGCATAGGCGGCGGGCGCAGCGGTCAGGGTGAACGCGGTGAGCAGGGCACCGATACGAGCAAGCATCCGCGGACGGTAACCGGGCCAGGGAAATGGCCGGTGAACGGCAACTAGGATCAACGTCATGTCTGTCGATACCGCCGACCTCCTCGACTACGACGAGGTCCTCGCCGCGTTCGACCCCGTGATGGGGATGGAGGTGCACGTCGAGCTGTCGACCGCCACCAAGATGTTCTGCGGCTGCGCCAACGAGTTCGGCGCCGAGCCCAACACCCAGGTGTGCCCGGTGTGCCTGGGCCTGCCCGGCGCGCTGCCCGTGCTCAACGAGTCCGCCGTCGAGGCGGCCATCCGTATCGGCCTGGCGCTGAACTGTTCCATCGCGCCGTGGGGGCGGTTCGCCCGGAAGAACTACTTCTATCCGGATCAGCCGAAGAACTATCAGATCTCGCAGTACGACGAGCCGATCGCCGTCGACGGCTACCTCGACGTCCCGCTGGACGACGGCACCACCTTCCGGGTCGAGATCGAACGCGCCCACATGGAGGAGGACACCGGCAAGCTGACCCACCTGGGCAGCGACACCGGCCGGATCTCCGGGGCCACCACCTCGCTGGCCGATTTCAACCGGGCCGGCGTGCCGCTGGTCGAGATCGTGACCCGCCCCATCGAGGGCACCGGTGAGCGGGCGCCCGAGATCGCCCGCGCGTATGTCACCGCGCTGCGCGACCTGCTGCGCGGCCTCGGCGTCTCCGATGTGCGGATGGACCAGGGCTCGATGCGCTGCGATTCGAACGTGTCGCTGAAACCCAAGGGCGACAGCGAATTCGGCACCCGCACCGAGACCAAGAACGTCAACTCGCTCAAGAGCGTCGAGGTCGCGGTGCGCTACGAGATGCGCCGCCAGGCGGCGGTGCTGACCGCCGGCGGCACCGTAACCCAGGAGACCAGGCACTTCCAGGAGTCCGGTCACACCACCGCGGGCCGCAGCAAGGAGACCGCACAGGATTACCGGTACTTCCCGGAGCCGGACCTGGAACCAGTCGCCCCCAGCAGTGAATTGGTGGACCGGCTGCGCACCACCATTCCCGAGCTGCCGTGGTTGTCGCGCAAGCGGATTCAGGACGAGTGGGGCATCTCCGACGAGGTGATGCGCGACCTGGTGAACAACGGTGCCATCGATCTGGTCGCCGCCACCGTCGCGCACGGCGCCGCGAGTGAGGCCGCGCGCGCGTGGTGGGGCAACTTCCTGGTGCAGAAGGCCAATGAGTCAGGGATCGAACTGGACGCCCTGGCCATCACCCCCGAGCAGGTCGCCGCGGTGGTCAAGCTGGTCGACGACGGCAAGCTGTCGAACAAGCTGGCCCGCCAGGTCATCGAGGGTGTGCTGGCCGGCGAGGGTGAACCCGAGCAGGTCATGAACGACCGCGGACTGGTCGTCGTGCGCGACGACTCACTGATCCAGGCCGCGGTCGACGAGGCCCTGGCCGCCAATCCCGATGTCGCGGACAAGATCCGGGGCGGCAAGGTGCAGGCCGCGGGCGCCATCGTCGGTGCGGTGATGAAGGCCACCAAGGGCCAGGCCGACGCCGCGCGGGTGCGCGAACTGGTGATCGCCGCGTGTAGCTCCTGAGGCGACCGCACCTCGTCTCGATCGGTGAGAATGTTCCCAACGCCTGTGAAAGATGAGACTATTGAGGCTCAAATAGGCGTCGGGGCCGATGTGCTTGGAGTTTGATCATGCGTGGAGCCGGTCGTGTCGGAACTCTGGCGATGGTGATGGGGATCGGCGTGGCGTCGGCCACGGGCATCGCGTCGGCCGATACCGGCGCAGGTAGCGACGCGGGGTCGACGGCACAGTCGGCGGCGAGTTCGTCGACCGGTGCGCAGGGCAACGGTTCCCCGGCCGGCGGGAAGGGCGACGAGAAGAAGACCGAGAAGAAGAAATCGGGGAAGGTCACCCCGAAGAAGCCCGCAGGGCAGAAGGCCACGGCGGCAGCCCAAGAAAGCACGACCGGGGACGACCCCGCCGTGAGCCCGGCGGTGGACGCGGCGCAGGCACCGCCGGAGCCGGCCACGCCCGCCGAGGCCGAGACCACGCCGCACACTCAGTCGCCGCCGAAGAGTCCGGCCGCTGCCGAGACGCAGGCACCCGCCACGCGTACCGCGCACACCAGGACGGCGAAATCACCCAAGGTTTCGGTCACCAAGGCCGCACCGCAGGTCGCCGCCAAGGTCAAGCCTGCGGCGATCGCACAAGCGCAGGCCGATCCAGAACCCGCCGCCGCCGTTCAAGGCTCCGTCGCCCCCGCGGCGGCCAAAGCTTCGCTGGTGGCGACCGTCGCCCCCACGCAGGCGACCGCGGCTGCGGTCACCCAGACCCGGACGACCACCCCGAGCGCGCCACCGCTGGTGGCGGCCGTGAAAGCCGTCGGCGCCGCGGTGCAGAAGGCACTCACCCCGATCATGGCGGTATTCGGACTGACCCCGCGTGCGGCCGATGCGCCGGCACCCTCGGGCGGCGTGGCCGCCGCGGTGGCGATGCTGGGCTGGGCGACCCGTAAGGAGACCGCACGGCAGACCACCGTCGTCAGCACCGACGTCGTGGCCACCGCGCAGGCCCTGGCCGCGGTGACATCGGTCCCGGCGACCAACTGGGTGGCCTGGCTCACCGGTTCCAACAGCATCAACGACACGATGGACCGGTTCGGGATCTACGGCACGGACCTGGGCATCATGTGGGACAACGGCGTCACCGGTGACGATCCGTCGACCCCGATCGTCGAACAACACCAGATCCTGATCGCGTTCGGGGACACCTTCACCAATGCCGCGATGACGACCGGATGGCGCAACAACGTGCTGTTACGGACCGCCGACAACGTGCTGTCCAACGGCATCTCCATCCCGAACGGCATCGTCGACAGGCCGGGTATTCCCGACGGCGCCTACAGCGGCTCGCCGATGAGCCTCACCGTCGCCGATTACGCGCGCGAGATCATCGGCAAATACCCGTACTCCAAAGCCACCCAGGTGACGATCATCCCGACCGGAGCCATCTCGGTCCCCGGGGCGGGTGTCAATGGAGCCACACGGCAATACATTTCGATCATGTCCGTCAAATCGTGGGACTCGCCGGGCGCCTGGACCACGAACTACTCGGCCATCGCCTACTCCGACGACAACGGGCAGAACTGGTCCGTCGTGCCGAAATCCTCGGTGCGGTCGGCTGGTTCGGGCCGCTCGACGGTGGGCTACAAGTACGGCGATTACAAGTTCCAGATGGTCAACTTCGTGCGGCCGCCGGAGGGCTCTGCCGACGCGACCGCCGGATACCTCTACGCCTACGGAACGCCGTCCGGACGCAACGGCACGGTGTATCTGTCGCGGGTCAAGGAAGCCGACATCCTGACCGTGAGCAAGTACCAGTACTGGACCGGCAAGAGTTGGGTCACCAACGATGCGTCCAAGGCCGCACCCGTGCTGCCGGGCAAGACGACGAGCGGCTTGTTCGGCCTGTTCAAGAAGACGACGTACCCCAGCGCCGGTGAATTGTCGGTGCAGTACAACACGTATCTGAACAAGTACGTGATGCTCTACACCGACGGCAACAACAACGTCCAGCTGCGGACGGCGGATTCGCCGACCGGGACATGGTCGACGTCGACAACGCTGGTGACTTCCACCCAGTACCCGGGGTTGTACGCGCCGATGATCCACCCGTGGTCGGGAACCGATCTGCTGGACAAGACCGACGGTAGCCCGGAGGATCCCCAGTACCTGTACTGGAACATGTCGCTGTGGGGCAACTACAACGTGGCGCTGATGAAGACCGATCTGAGCGCACTCAATCTGGTTGCGGTCTAGCGTGATTCGGTGGGCGCTCGGACTGGCCGTATTCGCCGTCGCCGCTGCGCCCGTCGCCTCGGCAGCACCGACTGCGGGAGCGTCCTGCCCAGCGGACTGGAGTGACGTCTTCACCTCGGACGGTTCGGCTTTCATCGAGTGTGCCGGCGGTTCGTGGCAGCCGGTGGCCGAACCATTCGCGCCGGGGGACCGATGGGCGAGTTTCCCGGGGCCGGGTCTGACGCTGAGCGGGCAGGGGCGACGCAATCCGCAGATCCTGTCCGGCCAGTGGACCGCGACCCCCATGGACGCCGGCAAGGTGTGCAGTGTCGAGCAGGCCGCGGTCACCGACGCCGGGGTGGCGGCGCCGACGGTGGTGACCGGTCAGCCCGGCGCGGTGTCGACGTTCGAGGTGCTGCCTGCGGACTTCACGATCACGCTGAGCGGGCCGTGCCTGTGGGAGCGGATCGGCTGACGATCAGGTCTTGTCGGCGTTGCTCCGCGGGAAGCCGCCACCGGACGGGAACAGCGGGAACACCACGTCGTCGAGCTTCTCGGCATCGCCGGAGGTCTTGTTGATGGTGCCGCCCCAGACGTTGCCGTCCGGGGACACCGCGAGGCCCCACGCGTGGCCGTGCTGGTCCTGGCGCACCACCTCGGGCTCGCCGGTGACCGCACCGGTGTCGGGCGCCATCCGCACGGCGACGGTCTGTTTCGTGTTCACCAGGTTGACCAGGACGGCGCCGTCGAGCGCGGCGCAGCCGGCCACCCCGGGCCGATCCGGCCAGGACCACACCGTGGAGACCTTGGAGTCCTTGGTGATCTTCTGTAGGCGATCCGCCGTCGGGGTCCGGTCGGTGACGTAGAGCGAGCCGTCGGCCTGATCGATGCACATCGAACCGGCAGCACCCATCCCGGACAGCGCGGTGGTCGGCGGGGCCTGCTCGACGGTGGTGGGCTGCTCGATGCGCAGGATCTTGCCGGCCAGCGAGGCCGGGTCATTGGCCAGCGCCGGGTTGCCGGCGTCACCGGTCTGCACCACCAGCGTCGTCGGGCTGGTGAAGATCAGTGAACCGGCATTGCCGGCGGTGCCCTTGGGAATACCGGTCAGCAGCGGCTTGGGCACGTCGCCGTCGGCGATGCGGATCACCCGGTTGTCGCTCGGCGTGCTGACGTAGGCGTACATCAGCCGGTCCTGGGTGTAAGTGGGGGACAACACGATGTCCAGCAGGCCGCCGTCACCGGACGGGTCGACGGGGATGACGACCTTGACCTTCGGTTCGGCCTTCGTCGACACATCCTTGACGGCACCCGTCACCCGCTCGGCCACCAGTGCGGATTGGCTGTCGGGCAGCATGATCAGGCCGCTGGTGCTTTCCAGGCAGCCCTGCATGACGCCCGGCGCGGGGCATTCCTTGGGGAACGGTGCGCCCGGCAGCGGCGGGGGAGGCGGCGGCGACGACGAAGGCGGGGCCTCCATTTGCGGCTCGGTGGTGAACGGCTGCGACTGGGCGTCATCGAAGCGGGCGCAGCCCACGGCTGCCGTCATCACCGTGCACAGCACCGCAACGCCTCGAAGCGCCGTCAGCGTCGGGCCGCCCAATCTCATGCAGGCCAGACTACGGATCAATTCTCCGGCGGTGCCATGAAGGTGCCCGTCGCGCCCCTTCTCTCACAACAGCACCGTGTCACAACTGGGCAACAGTGTGAATACATGCAGGTTTGTGACGCGCCAATCCAGGGTTGCGGCGTGTTCTGCATTTACCCTGGCAATCGTGACCGCTGAACCTCATGGCATGACCGACTGGCAACGGCCGGCGTCGGCGCGGCTGGTCGACCCCGAAGACGACCTTCCTTCCTCGACCTACGGCGGCGATTTCGAGACCACGGCCATTCCACGTTATGACGTGGACGGCTCGGCCGGGTCCGCCAAGCCGGAGCAATCCGGCTACGCACTGCTCGGCGACCCCGAGCCGCTGCCCTATGTATCGCCCGCGGTGGCGAACCCGTACGCGGCCGCACCTCCCGCTGTCCCGACCGAGATCGAGCCGCACGACGCCGACCAGCGCATTCGCGCTGCGGGCCGGCGCGGCACCACCGACCTGGGTCTGTTCCTTCTGCGTGCCGGGCTGGGCGTACTTCTGGTCATCCACGGACTGCAGAAGGCGTTCGGCTGGTGGGGTGGCGCGGGCCTGGGTGGTTTCGAGGGCTCGCTGAGCGACCTGGGCTATCAGCACGCCGGCCTCATCACCTACGTCGCGGCGGGCGCGCAGATCGGCGCGGGCGTGCTGCTGGTGCTCGGGCTGTTCACGCCGCTGGCCGCTGCGGCCGCGCTGGCATACCTGATCAACGCACTGCTGGCGTCCATCGCGGCGACACCCGACCACAGCTTCGTCAGCTTCGTCATCCCATCGGGCCATGAGCATCAGGTGACCCTCGTGCTGGTGGCGGCGGCGCTGACGCTGACCGGTCCCGGTCGCTACGGGCTGGATGCCGGGCGCGGTTGGGCGCGGCGTCCCTTCGTCGGATCGTTCCTGGCGCTGCTGCTGGGCATCGGTGTCGGCGTGGGGTTCTGGATCCTGCTCAACGGCGCGAATCCGATCGCTTAGTCACTCGTACGGGTTGGGCACCCGGCCGCCGCTGACCGAGTTCAGCAACGGCAACGTCGAGAAGGTCACCGCGGGCAGGACGGTCTCGCTGCCGTCGGTCAGACGGGCCCGCGCCCACGAACTCTTGGTGAAGCGCAGGCCGTCGATCTCCGCCCAGCGCACGGTGCGGCTGCCCAACAGGGTGCGGACGTTGACCTGCTCCCGATCTGCCACCGTGCGATACCGGAAGATGGCCGCCGACAACAGGATCGGGATGATCAGCAGCACTGCGGCGTAGCCCGGCCAGGCGAAGATCAAGGCGAGTAGGCCCAGGGTGAAGAAACCCACCCCGAAGTGGGCCATCGGGGAGATGCGGATGACGACGTCGGTCTGCGCACGAGCGGAACTCACCATGCCATCTTCGCACTGCGCCGCAGTGCCTTTGTCGCGGTGCCGAGGCAATTTGACCTTTGACCAGTGCGCGGGCTACCGTCGGTTGTTATGCAGAACCCCGAGATTGTCGTAGTACTTGGTTGGCGCGTTGATGCCGCGCTGGCCCTCATTGGGGCATAGCACACAGCATCGACGCGCCAACCCTCGTACAGCGGCTTCCGCTGACGGGGGTTTTTTGTTGCCCGAGAACCAGATCCGACACAGCCGAACCCCAGATTCCGACCACGAAGAGGACACCGTGAGCGCTCCCACCACGCGGCCCCCCGAGTCCGCCCAGCGCGAGAACCCGCCGGCGAGCAAGCCCGCCCCGCAACCGAAACATGTTGCCCCCGTTGAACTCACCGGCGCGCAGTCGGTGGTGCGTTCGCTGGAGGAGATCGGCGTCGAGGTGATCTTCGGCATCCCCGGCGGCGCGGTGCTGCCCGTGTACGACCCGCTCTACGACTCGCAGAAGCTGCGGCACGTGCTGGTCCGGCACGAGCAGGGCGCCGGTCACGCCGCCAGCGGCTACGCCCACGCCACCGGCAAGGTCGGTGTGATGATGGCCACCTCGGGTCCCGGTGCCACCAACCTGGTCACCCCGCTGGCCGACGCCCAGATGGATTCCATCCCGGTCGTCGCCATCACCGGCCAGGTCGGCCGGAGCCTGATCGGCACCGACGCCTTCCAAGAGGCCGACATCACCGGCATGACCATGCCGATCACCAAGCACAACTTCCTGGTGCGCAACGGCGACGACATCCCGCGGGTGATCGCCGAGGCATTCCACATCGCCGCCTCCGGACGCCCCGGTGCAGTGCTCGTGGACATCCCGAAGGACATCCTGCAGGGCCAGTGCACCTTCGCCTGGCCGCCGGTGATGGATCTGCCCGGCTACAAGCCGAACACCAAGCCGCACAGCCGGCAGGTTCGCGAAGCCGCCAAGCTGATCGCGGAGTCCCGCAAGCCGGTGCTCTACGTCGGCGGCGGCGTCATCCGTGGCGAGGCCACCGACGAGCTGATGGACCTGGCCGAACTGACCGGTATCCCGGTGGTCACCACGCTGATGGCCCGCGGCGCCTTCCCGGACAGCCACCCGCAGCACATGGGCATGCCCGGCATGCACGGAACGGTGTCGGCCGTCGCGGCGCTGCAGAAGGCCGATCTGCTGATCGCCCTGGGCACCCGTTTCGACGACCGGGTGACCGGCAAGCTGGACTCGTTCGCACCCGGCGCCAAGGTCATCCACGCCGACATCGACCCCGCCGAAATCGGCAAGAATCGGAACGCCGATGTGCCGATCGTCGGTGACGTCCGCAACGTCATCACCGATCTGCTGGAGGTCCTGCGCCGCGACGGGACCAACGCGGCGTCGCTGAAGATGGACAACTGGTGGGAGTACCTGTCCAGCATCAAGTCGACGTACCCGCTGAGCTACGGCCCGCAGAGTGACGGCAGCCTGAGCCCCGAGTTCGTCATCGAGAAGCTGGGTCAGCTCGCCGGACCCGAAGCGCTCTACGTCGCGGGCGTCGGTCAGCACCAGATGTGGGCCGCGCAGTTCGTCAAGTACGAGAACCCCAAGACCTGGCTGAACTCCGGAGGCCTGGGCACCATGGGCTACGCGGTGCCGGCCGCCATGGGCGCCAAGTTCGGCAGGCCCGAGGCAGAGGTGTGGGCCATCGACGGCGACGGCTGCTTCCAGATGACCAATCAGGAACTGGCCACTTGCGCCATCGAGGGCGCGCCCATCAAGGTCGCCCTCATCAACAACGGCAACCTGGGCATGGTCCGGCAGTGGCAGACGCTCTTCTACGAGAAGCGCTACAGCCAGACCGACCTGTCCACGCACAGCCGCCGGATCCCCGACTTCCTGAAGCTGGCCGAGGCGCTGGGTTGCGTCGGATTGCGTTGTGAGCGTGCCGAAGACGTCGAGGACGTGATCAACCAGGCGCGGGCCATCAACGACCGGCCGGTCGTCATCGACTTCGTGGTCGGCGCGGACGCGCAGGTGTGGCCGATGGTCGCCGCCGGCACGAGCAACGACGAGATCCAGGCAGCACGCGGCATCCGCCCGCTGTTCGATTCGGAAGAGGGGCACGCGTGACGATCTCCACCCACACCCTGAGCGTCCTCGTCGAGGACAAGCCGGGTGTTCTGGCCCGCGTCGCCTCGCTGTTCTCCCGGCGTGGCTTCAACATCCAGAGCCTCGCCGTCGGTGCCACCGAGCAGAAGCACCTGTCCCGGATGACGATCGTCGTCCAGGTCGAGGATTTCCCCCTTGAGCAGGTCACCAAGCAGCTCAACAAGCTGATCAACGTGATCAAGATCGTCGAGCAGGACGAAGAACAGTCGGTCTCGCGCGAACTCGCGCTGATCAAGGTGCGTACCGACGCGACCACTCGCAGCCAGGTGATTGAAGCGGTCAATCTGTTCCGTGCCAAGGTTGTGGACGTGTCCACCGAGTCCCTGACCATCGAGGCCACCGGAACCCCGGCCAAACTGGAGGCGTTCCTGCGGGTGCTGGAGCCCTACGGGATCCGTGAGATCGTGCAGTCCGGGATTGTGTCGCTGTCGCGCGGGCCGCGCGGCATCGGCACCGCCAAATAGCTTCACAGAACGAACCAAAGAGACAAGAGAAGGAAAATTCAGTGGCAATCGAACTGTTCTACGACGCTGACGCGGATCTGTCGATCATCCAGGGCCGCAAGGTCGCGGTGATCGGCTACGGCAGCCAGGGCCACGCCCATTCGCTGTCCCTGCGCGACTCCGGTGTGCAGGTCAAGGTCGGCCTGAAAGAGGGCTCGAAGTCCCGCGTCAAGGTCGAGGAGCAGGGCCTGGAGGTCGACACCCCGGCCGAGGTGGCCAAGTGGGCCGACGTGATCATGCTGCTGGCGCCCGACACCGCGCAGGCAGAGATCTTCCGCAACGACATCGAGCCGAACCTCGAAGACGGCAACGCGCTGTTCTTCGGGCACGGTCTGAACATCCACTTCGGCCTGATCAAGGCACCGGCCAACGTCACCGTCGGCATGGTCGCGCCCAAGGGCCCCGGCCACCTGGTGCGCCGGCAGTTCGTCGACGGCAAGGGCGTCCCCGCCCTGATCGCCGTCGACCAGGACCCCAAGGGCGAGGGTCAGGCCCTGGCGCTGTCCTACGCCTCGGCCATCGGCGGCGGGCGCGCCGGCGTCATCAAGACGACGTTCAAGGAAGAGACCGAGACCGACCTGTTCGGTGAGCAGGCCGTGCTGTGCGGTGGCACCGAGGAACTGGTCAAGACCGGTTTCGAGGTCATGGTCGAGGCCGGCTACGCCCCCGAGATGGCCTACTTCGAGGTGCTGCACGAGCTCAAGCTGATCGTCGACCTCATGTATGAGGGCGGCATCGCCCGGATGAACTACTCGGTGTCCGACACCGCCGAGTTCGGTGGCTACCTGTCGGGCCCGCGGGTCATCGACGCCGACACCAAGAAGCGCATGCAGGACATCCTCAAGGACATCCAGTCCGGCGAGTTCACCCGCCGCCTGGTCGCCAACGTCGAGAACGGCAACACCGAGCTCGAGGGTCTGCGCAAGGCCAACGCCGAGCACCCCATCGAGGTCACCGGCAAGAAGCTGCGCGACCTGATGAGCTGGGTCGACCGGCCGATCACCGAAACGGCCTAACCAGACGCCCACTGGCCAGTTATTGCACGCCGAGCTCGAAATGGCGTGCAATAACTGGCCTTTCGGCGTTCAGGGGGTGGCTTCGTGACCGTCGCGGCCCTTGGTGCGGCGGTCCTCTTTCATCTCTGCCTCGAACACATGCCGGTTGCCGTCCAGCAGTTCGTCGCGCACCCGCTTCTCGTGCTCACGGAACCTGGACCAGTAGTCGTCGTCGAACTCCTCGACGACCTGGAAAGTCCAGCGGCCGCGGATGACGTTGCGCCCGACCATGTCCTCGCTGAGGCGGCCGGCGATGTCGCGGTGCCCGGCGTCACGCAGGGCGTCGGCCGCCTCGCCCAGCAGCAGGTCCGCGTGACCCATCAACTGATGGAACGAGTACAGGTGGCCGCGCGCCCGCTCGACGTACTCCAGCGCCTCGGACACTTTCCCGACGGCCTCGACGGTGTCGTCACTCACGCCCTCGGGACGTGCGTGCGCGTCGTCCAGTCGCGCCATCAGGTGCGCCGCTTGAGGGCGTCCGGTTTGTGCACGGCATCACGGCCGGACTTGTCGCTGCGCACCCGGTACTGCGGGTCGTCGGCGTCGGCCCGCACCTGTCGTCCGGCGGCCTCGGTGTCGGAGGTGATCTTCTCTTCGACGGTGCCGGGCACGGTGGTGCCGTGGCTCTGCCAGGACACCTTGTCGCCTTTGTGCAGATCTTTGCTCACCCGGTGGTAATACCCACAACGGCGCCGGCCTCACGGTGCCAGGGCGGGCATTTCCTTGATCCCGAATTCGCGGCGCAGCACCGTGCGTGCCGCGTAGTACCCGGCCATCCCGTGCACGCCGCCGCCGGGCGGGGTGGCCGACGAGCACAGATACGCCTTGGGGATCGGGGTGCTCCACGGATCCAGTCGCGGTGTCGGACCGGCGAGTGCGCTGATCATGTTGTTGCCGCCCACGCCGATGTCGCCGCCGACCAGGTTGGCGTTGTGGTCGGCCAGTCGTGACGCGGGGACGCTGCGGGCGGCGACGACGACATCGCGGAAGCCGGGCGCGAACCGCTCGAAGATGGCCGTCACCGCTTCGGTCATATCCCGTGAAGAGCCATGCGGCACATGGGCATACGTCCAGAGTGGACGGCGGCCGGCGCTGTCGACCCGGCTCGGGTCCGCGACATGGGGCAGTGCGGCCAGCACCATCGGCCACTCGGCGTGCCGGCCCGCGGCGATCTCGGCCTCGGCCAGAGCCATCTGCTCCCGGCTGCCGCCGAGGTGCAGGGTCGGGGCCTGGGCCAGCCGGGGATCGGTCCAGGGGATGTCGCCAGACAGCACGAAATCGACCTTCGCGACGCCCGGTCCGTACCGGTAGCGCTCCAGGGCCTTGGCGTATCCCGAGGGCAGGGCGTCGCCATAGATCGACAGCAGTGCGGTCGGCGCGGTGTCATAGAGCACCACCCCGGCGGGCGGACTGGTCACCTCTGCGCCCAGTTCCAATTCACCGCCGTGGTCGAGCAGGTCGGCCAGCAGCGCGTCGGGGATGGCTTGGGATCCGCCGACCGGGATGGCCCAGCCCACCGCGTGCCCCAGCGTGCCCAGCATCAGGCCGGCGCCGCTGGACACCAGCGACGGCATCTGCGAAATGGTATGCGCGGCAACACCACTGAACAGGGCGCGCGCGTCTGCGCCCTGCAGCGCCCCCCACAGTGGGCTGCCCTGGGTGAGCAGGCGCGGGCCCACCTTCAGTGCCGCCGCCAGCGGGGGCACCGACCGCTTGTCGCCGAGGATCAGCCGCACCACCGCATCCCAGTCGTCGACCAGAGGGCCGAGCAGGCGGCGCCATGACGCCCCGTGTTCCAGTTCGGCACAGGTGCGTTCGATGTCGAGATACCCGATCGCCGCCGGGCGGTCGGGCAGCGGGCTGGCATAGGAGATCTCCGGCACCGCCAATTCGACCCCGCGCGCGGTCAGGTCATAGGCGGCGAAGAACGGCGATGCCAGCGCCAGCGGATGCACCGCCGAGCAGATGTCGTGGGTGACCCCGGGATATTCGGGGTCGGGCAGCGTGCGTGCGCCACCGCCCGGGGTGGGTTGTGCCTCGATGACGCGCACCGCGAGCCCGGCCCTGGCCAGGATGACGGCGGCCGTCAGGCCGTTGGGTCCACTTCCGACAATCGTGACGTCCACGCGTTCAGTACACCGCACGCGGTGCGGGCGTGGTGGCCGCCACACACTATCCTGACCCGCGTGAGTCTCCCCGTTGTACTGATCGCCGACAAACTCGCCGCATCGACCGTCGCCGCCCTCGGCGACCAGGTAGAGGTCCGCTGGGTGGATGGCCCGGACCGCCCGAAGCTGCTGGCCGCGGTGGTCGACGCCGACGCCCTGCTGGTCCGTTCGGCCACCACCGTCGACGCCGAGGTGCTGGCCGCGGCGTCCAAGCTCAAGATCGTCGCCCGCGCGGGTGTGGGTCTGGACAACGTCGATGTCGACGCTGCCACCGCTCGCGGTGTGCTGGTGGTCAACGCCCCCACCTCCAACATCCACAGCGCCGCCGAGCACGCGCTGGCGCTGTTGCTCTCGGCCGCCCGCCAGATCCCGGCCGCCGATGCCACGCTGCGCGAGCACACCTGGAAGCGGTCGTCCTTCTCGGGCACCGAGATCTTCGGCAAGACGGTCGGCGTCGTCGGCCTGGGCCGGATTGGCCAGCTGGTCGCGCAGCGCCTCGCCGCGTTCGGCGCCCACGTCACCGCTTATGACCCTTACGTCTCGCAGGCCCGCGCCGCACAGCTCGGTATCGAGCTGCTGGCGCTGGACGAACTGCTGGGGCGCGCCGATTTCATCTCGGTGCACCTGCCCAAGACCAAGGAGACCGCCGGTCTGCTCGGCAAGGAGAACCTGGCCAAGACCAAGCCCGGCGTCATCATCGTCAACGCTGCCCGCGGTGGCCTGATCGACGAGCAGGCGCTGGCCGACGCCATCACCAGCGGGCACGTGCGTGCCGCCGGTCTGGACGTGTTCGCCACCGAACCATGCACCGACAGCCCGCTGTTCGAACTGCCCCAGGTGGTCGTCACCCCGCACCTCGGCGCGTCCACCGAAGAAGCCCAGGACCGGGCCGGCACCGACGTGGCGGCCAGCGTGAAACTGGCCCTGGCCGGCGAGTTCGTGCCCGACGCGGTCAATGTCGGCGGCGGCGCGGTCGGTGAGGAAGTGGCGCCGTGGCTGGACCTGGTGCGCAAGCTGGGTCTGCTGGTCGGCGCGCTGTCCGACGCGGCGCCGGTGTCGCTGAACGTGCAGGTGCGCGGCGAGCTGGCCGCTGGAGGCGCCGAAGAGGTTGAGGTGCTGAAGCTTTCGGCGCTGCGCGGCCTGTTCTCGGCCGTCGTCGACGAACAGGTGACGTTCGTCAACGCGCCCGCGCTGGCCAAGGATCGCGGCGTGACCGCCGAGATCTCGACGGCCACCGAGAGCCCGAACCACCGCAGCGTGGTTGACGTGCGCGCGGTCTACGCCGACGGTAATGCGCTCAATGTGGCGGGCACGCTGTCCGGTCCGCAGCAGGTGCAGAAGCTGGTGCAGATCAACGGCCGCAACTTCGATCTGCGCGCCGAGGGCTACAACCTGGTGGTCAACTACAGCGATCAGCCGGGCGCCCTGGGCAAGATCGGCACCGAGCTCGGCGGGTCGGACGTCAACATCCTGGCCGCCCAGCTGAGCCAGGACGCCGGCGGCGACAGCGCGACCATCATCCTGCGCCTGGACACCGACGTCCCCGAAAACGTGCGCGCCGCGATCGCGAAGGCGGTCGGTGCCACCACACTGGAAGTGGTTGACCTGTCGTGAAACTAGCTGTCATCGCCGGCGACGGTATCGGTCCCGAGGTCATCGCCGAGGCGCTCAAGGTGCTCGAGACCGTGCTACCGGGAGTGGACCGCACCGAGTACGACCTGGGCGCTCGGCGCTACCACGCGTCCGGCGAACTGCTCACCGCGGAAACCATCGAGGAACTGCGCGGCTATGACGCCATCCTGCTCGGCGCGATCGGCGACCCGTCGGTGCCCAGCGGCGTGCTCGAGCGCGGCCTGCTCCTCAAATTGCGGTTCGCCCTTGATCATCACGTGAACCTGCGTCCGGGCCGGCTGTACCCAGGTGTCACCAGCCCGCTGGCCGGCGTGACCGGGATCGACTTCGTCGTCGTGCGCGAGGGCACCGAAGGTCCCTATACCGGCAACGGCGGCGCCCTGCGCGTCGGCACTCCGCAGGAGGTCGCCACCGAGGTCAGCGTGAACACCGCGTTCGGTGTCGAGCGGGTGGTGCGGGATGCGTTCGCGCGCGCCCAGTCCCGGCGTAAGCACCTGACGCTGGTGCACAAGACGAACGTGCTGACCTTCGCGGGCAGCCTGTGGTCCCGGGTCGTCGCCGAGGTGGGCGCGGAGTTCCCGGACGTCGAGGTCGCCTACCAGCACATCGACGCGGCCACCATCCACATGGTCACCGATCCGGGCCGGTTCGACGTGATCGTCACCGACAACCTCTTCGGCGACATCATCACCGACCTGTCGGCCGCGGTGTGCGGTGGTATCGGGCTGGCCGCCAGCGGCAACATCGATGCGACACGCACCAATCCGTCGATGTTCGAGCCGGTGCACGGCAGTGCGCCCGATATCGCGGGGCAGGGCATCGCTGATCCGACGGCCGCCGTGATGAGCGTGGCGCTGCTGCTGGCCCATCTCGGCGAAACCGAGGCGGCGGCCCGCGTCGACAAGGCCGTCACCGAGCACCTGGCGACCCGCGCGGACGACAAGCAGTCCACCGCCGAGGTGGGCGAGCGGATCCTCTCGCTGCTCTAGGTGGTCCGCTCGTGCACCGAGTGCACGGTGTAGAAGTGTGGGTCGAAGCTCACCGCGAGCGCGGCGGCCTTGCCCATGTGGTCACGGGCGGCCGGATCGTCGAGCATCGCCCGGAAGGCCTGCTCATCCGCCCATTGGGCGTAGTTGGTGACGCGCGTGCCGTCGGTGCTGACGTGAATGTTGGCGCTGCGAAAACCCGGCAGGAACTGCATGACCCGTTCGGTGGCGTCGGTCAGCAGGTCGGCGAGTTCTGCTGCGAGGTCGGGTTCGACGGTGAACACGTTGATCAGCGTGGCGCAGTCGCCTTGGGTGCTGATGGTTGTCATCAATCCTCCTTGTGTCAGGTTCCTTACATGCAAGCCTAGCCCAATGTAAGGTTCCTGTCATGGAACGGTTCGATCCGGACGCCTCCCCGGGGTATCTCGTGAAACGTGTTCAGCACTCGCTGCGGCGACGCTCGGATGCGGCGCTGCGCGGTCTCGGGGTGTCGATGGCGCAGTACGTCGTGATGCGCGCCCTGGCCGATCAGCCCGAGGCGTCGGCCGCCGAATTGTCCCGGCGATGCTTCGTGACACGCCAGACCCTGCAGGATCTGCTGGCTGGTCTGCGTGCCGCGGGGTTGGTGGAGTCCTCCGGCCCGCCCCGCGGTCGCAGCCAGGCGCTGCGCCTGACCGACGACGGCCGGGATCGCCTGCACGACGCCGACAACGCCGTTTTCGGGGTCGAAGAGGTGATGCTCGACGGGTTGGCCGACCGTAGCCGCGGCCAGTTGGCCGAACTGCTGACCCGGTGCGCGGAAAACCTCGAGGCGGGGTGATGGCCGGATTCGCCACTCTGCGCCGACAGTGCTACCTGTTCGCCGTCGGTTCGGCCTTCTTCGCGGCGGCGACGGTACCCGGATTCTCGGCCGCCGCCGGATCGGGCGCGGCGAATGCGTTGTGCTTCATCGGATCGTGGTTCTTCACCACCGCCGCGTGGATGCAGCTGCGGCTCTCCGAGCGCGGGACCGCCTGGTGGTCCTCGGCCGTGCAGTTCGCCGGCACCATCCTGTTCAACATCAGCACCGGGGCGTCGGTGTGGG
Organism: Mycobacterium sp. P2_H7; assembly: GCF_056403275.1. Classification (NCBI taxonomy): domain Bacteria; kingdom Bacillati; phylum Actinomycetota; class Actinomycetes; order Mycobacteriales; family Mycobacteriaceae; genus Mycobacterium; species Mycobacterium sp. P2_H7. The sequence continues at coordinate 164,439 of NZ_JBFUFU010000011.1, forward strand.
CGCACACTATTCACGGTGAGCGGCGCTACGTGTGGGCCCCGGACGCCACCGGATCCACGGCCTTTCTCATCTCGGGCGTGCTCGGCGTGCTGGTGATCGGGTTATGGGCGCCGAAATCGGTTGACTGGCAAGCAGAATGGATCAATCTGCTGGGTTGCGTCGCGTTCGGGGTGTCCGCGCTGGCGGCATTCGTCACCAAGACCGGGGTGACCGTCGACGAGCGGCTGGCCAACCTGGGCACGTTCGTCGGCGCACTGTGTTTTCTGGTCGCGGCGTTGCGGATACTGCCGCGCGATGAATCTGGCGGCGTCCGCCGGTCTGCCTGATATGGGAAACATTCAGATCGAACTCTTCGCCACGCTCGACCTCGTCGGGCAGGCCCCGGGCGGTCCCGACGAGGACCCGGAGGACTTCTCCTTCGGCGGCTGGCAGGCGCCGCTGATCGACGAGATCGCCGGCGCACAGGTCGCTGCCGCGTACGAAGGCACCGACGCCCTGCTGCTCGGCAGGCGGACCTACGACATATTCGCCGCGTACTGGCCACACCAGGACGACGAGTTCGGCACGCTGTTCAACAGCATCCCGAAATACGTCGCGTCTCGCGGCACGCCTGATCTGGCCTGGGCCGGATCGACCCAGATCGGTTCCGACCTGGCCGGCGAGGTGCGCGACATTCGGGACCGGCATGAACAGGTGCGCGTCGTCGGAAGCCTGAACCTGGTGCAGACCCTGTTGCGGGAGAAGCTCTTCGACCGACTGGACCTGTGGGTGCACCCGATCGTGCTCGGAACCGGAAAGCGGATCTTCGACGGCGGTGCGGTGCCCTCGAATCTGACGCTCCTGGAACCGCCGGCGGCCAGCCCGAAGGGCACCGTGCACCTGCGCTACGGACTGGCCGACGGGATTCCCGAAACAGGGGATATGAGCGCCTGATTCACGGCTGCGGGTCGGTGGGCACCAGCGGAATTGCCACGACGGGAAACAGTGCGCACACCGCGAATGCCGCCGGAAATCCGAACACGCCGATGAGTGCGCCGAACAGCGGTGAAGCCGCCGCGGAGGCCAGGTGCTGACTGGTGTTCTGGGTGCCCAGCGCGCGCCCGCTCCAGAACGGCCCCGCGATCTCGGCGATCGCGGTGAACGCCAATCCGTTGTCGGACACGGTGATCACCGAGGCGATCACCACCAGCGCGATGCTGATGGGGGAGTGCAGCCAGTCGGTGAACGCCAGCAGGGCCATCGAGGCCGCGGCACCCGCGGCGATGGTGCGGATCGGTTTCAGTCGCGATCCGGTCACATCGGACCACCGCCCGGCGGCGATGCGTCCGGCGGCGCCCAGTATCTGGGCCGCCGTCACCAGCAGTCCGGCCGACGCGGCCGACCAGTCACGGGTGGTCATCAGCCACACCAGCGTGAACGTCCAGACCACCGACTGCGGCACCACCAACAAGACCGATACGGCATGGATACGCCACAACATCGACGATCCGCGGTAGGGGTTGGCCAGATGCCCGTCGGGCGCCTCGGCGCGCGGCGGCCGCGGTGGGTCGATCACACCGATCAGGCACATGACCGCCGCCAGCGCGCAGACGACGGCGGGGAACAGCAATGCCGTTGCCACACCATGTGATTCGGCCAGTCGCGGGATCACCAGAGCGCCCAGTCCGACACCCAGCGGGGTGGCGGTCTGCCGGATACCCATCACCAGGCCGCGCTGTTCGGGTGGGAACCAGCCGACCACCAATCGGCCGCTGGCCGAATTGCTGCTGGCCGCGGCCATTCCGCCGATCAGCAGAAACGCGCCGACCGCGACGAGTGAGTCCACCGACGCCGCGGCGAAGGCGGCCGCGGCGGTCAGGGCGGAACCCAGGCTCAGCACCAGCCTTTCGCCGAACCGGTCGACGACGTACCCCCACAGGATCAGCGTCGTCACCATGCCGAGGCTGGGCATCGCCGACAGCGTGCCGGCTTGCGCGAGGTCGAGTCCGCGCTCGGTGTGCAGGGTCGGGATCAGGAACGCCGCCCCGTTGATGAAGACGTTGGCGCATGTGGTCGCGGTGAGCGCGATCACCAGCATGGACCAGCGACGGGTGGTACCGATCGTCGTGGTGGGCATGCAGCCATGTTGCCACGGGTTTCCCAAAATGTTGAACAAGAATCCTAAACTGTGGGACGGCTGGAGACTGCCATAGCCTGGGGCGGTGAATCTGCGCAAAGTCGCTGCCCTGCTGGTCGCCGGATCGATCGCGGTCGCGTCACCTGTCCCCGTTGCTTCGGCGGCCGCGTTGGACTGGTCCGGACTGGACGCCCGCCATCACAGCGCCCCGGTGCCCGCACCGGGTCACCTCATCTCGTCGGTCCCGCTGGACCACTCGCTGTGGGTCCCGGGTGCCGCGGCTGCCTACCGGTTCCTGTATTCGACCATCGACCAACACGACTCACCGGCGGTGAGCACGGCCGCGGTCTTCGTCCCCCGCGGCGCCGCACCCGCCGGCGGCTGGCCCGTGATCGCCTGGGCGCACGGCACTGTCGGCCTGGGCGATGACTGCACCCCGTCGGCACTGCCGCGCAGCGAGCGTGACGACGAATACCTGTCGCACTGGCTCGACGAGGGCTACGTGGTGGTCGGCTCGGATTACGCGGGCCTGGGCACGCCGGGGCTGATGAGCTACCTCAACAGCGTCTCGACCGCGCACAGCGTCGTCGACTCGGTGATCGCCGCGCATGATCTGGACCTGCCGTTGTCGCCGAAGTGGGCCATCGTCGGTCAGTCGCAAGGCGGGGGTGCCGCCGTCAACAGTGCCCGCTGGGCCACCGAGTTCACCCGGGGCACCGGGCTGGACTACCGCGGCGTGGTCGCCACCGGTACGCCGTTCAACGTCGAGGGCATCGTCGGGCAGGGTGGCCCGGACATGCCGCTGCCCCCCGGCCTCGGACCCGTCGCGGCCAGTTACACGGCCTACATCCTGGCCGGGCTGCGCGAGGCCCGGCCCGATCTGGGTATCGACAGCGTGCTCACGCCAGCGGGACGCGCCGGCGCGGACAAGGCCGAGACGCTCTGCACCGCGGCGCTGGGCCAAGCACTGGACGGGCTGACGCCGCCGGGGTTCTTCCGCGCCCCGTTGGCCTCCCTACCCGGGATCACCGACGCTCTCGCCGCCTACATGGGCACCCCGACCAGCGGGTACGACCGGCCGATCTTCCTCGGTGTCGGAATGCAGGACCGTGATGTGCCGCCCAGCATGTCGATCGCGCTCGACGACCAGCTGCGGGCCAACGGCCAGGACGTGACGCTGAAGATCTATCCGGACGAGGACCATTCCGGCACCGTGCTGGCCTCCATCCCGGACTCCACGCCGTTCCTGCGTGCCCAGTTCGAGGGGTGAGCACACACCCTCACTAAGCTGGGCGGATGCGTCTTGGTCGAATCGCCAGTCCCGACGGCGTCGCCTTCGTAGTCATCGAAGGCGACCCGAACTCCGATGCGGTGTGCCGCGAGATCGCCGAGCAGTATCTCTCGCGCAACCCCACTTTCACCGGCCGCAGCTGGCCGCTGGCTGACGTGCGACTGCTCGCACCGATCCTGGCCAGCAAGGTGGTGTGCATGGGCAAGAACTACGCGGCGCACGCCCGCGAGATGGGCGGCGAAGCGCCCGAATCGCCGGTGATCTTCCTCAAACCGAACACCGCCATCATCGGGCCCAACGTGGCGATTCAGCTTCCCGCCGACGCCAACCCGGTGCATCACGAGGGCGAACTGGTCGCCGTCATCGAACGGCCGTGCAAGGACGTGCCAGCCGCCAAGGCCGCCGACTACATCCTCGGCTACACCATCGCCAACGACGTCTCGGCACGCGATCAGCAGAAGCAGGACGGCCAGTGGATGCGGGCCAAGGGCCATGACACCTTCTGCCCGGTGGGGCCGTGGATCGAGACGGCCGTCGACCCCTCGGGGCTGGACCTTCGCACCGAGGTCAACGGAAAGGTGCGCCAGGACAGCAACACCGCGCTGTTGCTGCACGACGTCGGGGCGATCATCGAGTGGGTCTCGGCGGTGATGACCCTGCTGCCGGGCGACCTGATCCTGACCGGTACACCCGAAGGGGTCGGTCCCATCGAGGACGGCGATACCGTCAGCATCACCGTCGAGGGCATCGGTACCCTCACCAATCCCGTTGTGCGTAAAGGAAAGTAGTCATGACCGTTCGGGTACGTTTCTGCCCCTCACCGACCGGTACCCCGCACGTCGGGCTGGTGCGCACCGCGCTGTTCAACTGGGCCTACGCCCGGCACACCGGCGGCGCGTTCGTGTTCCGCATCGAGGACACCGACGCGGCCCGCGACAGCCAGGAGAGTTACGACGCGATCCTGGATGCGTTGCGCTGGCTCGGGCTGGACTGGGACGAGGGTCCCGAGGTGGGCGGCCCGCACGAGCCCTACCGGCAGTCGCAGCGCGCCGACCTCTACCGCGACGTGATCGCCAAACTGGTTGCGGCCGGCGAGGTGTACGAGGCGTACTCCACGCCGGAGGAGGTGGAGGCCCGCCATCTCGCGGCGGGCCGCAACCCCAAACTGGGATACGACAACTACGACCGCGACCTCACCGCCGAGCAGCGGGCCGGGTACGCCGCGGAGGGCCGCAAGCCCGTGCTGCGGTTGCGGATGCCCGACGAGGACCTGTCGTGGAATGACCTGGTGCGCGGGCCGGTGAGCTTTCCCGCCGGTTCGGTGCCGGACTTCGCGATCACCCGGGCCAGTGGGGATCCGCTGTACACCTTGGTCAACCCGGTCGACGACGCGCTGATGAAGATCACCCACGTGCTGCGCGGCGAGGACATCATGCCCTCGACGCCACGCCAGATCGCGCTGTACCTCGCCCTGATCCGCATCGGTGTCGCCGAGCGGGTGCCCGAATTCGCGCATCTGCCAAGCGTTCTCGGCGACGGCAACAAGAAGCTGTCCAAGCGCGATCCGCAGTCCAACCTGTTTCTGCACCGGGACCGCGGCTTCCTCCCGGAGGGGCTGCTCAACTACCTGGCGCTGCTGGGCTGGGGTATCGCCGACGATCACGACGTGTTCAGCCTCGACGAGATGGTGGCCGCATTCGACGTCGCCGACGTGAACTCGAACCCCGCGCGGTTCGACCAGAAGAAGGCCGACGCGATCAACGCCGAGCACATCCGGCTGCTCGCGCCGCAGGACTTCACCGCCCGGTTGGCGGCGTTCTTGGCGGCGCACGGTCACGACACCACGCTCGACGACGCGGCGTTCGCCGAAGCGGCGGCCCTGGTGCAGACCCGCATCGTCGTGCTCGGCGACGCCTGGGATCTGGTGAAGTTCTTCAACGACGACGCCTACGTCATGGATGAGAAGGCGGCGGCCAAGGAACTCGGGCCGGATTCGGCGCCGGTGCTGGACGCCGCGCTGGCGGCCCTGGAGGCCGTGAGCGAGTGGACGACCCCGCACATCGAGGAAGCCCTCAAAACGGCGCTTCTGGAGGGTCTGGAGCTCAAGCCCAGGAAGGCCTTCGGTCCGATCCGGGTGGCGATCACCGGTGCGACGGTCAGCCCGCCGCTGTTCGAATCGATGGAACTGCTCGGTGCGCAGCGCAGTCTGGCCAGGTTGCGCGCAGTGCGGGGTGGGGTGTGACGGGGCGTGTGAAAGGGCTCGGAAATCTTTGGTAGTCTGCTCGTCGGCTCAGAAAACGACAGCGGGGTGAAACCCGCCGAGTGATCCGGGCCGATAGTGCCCGTGACCAGCGGTGATGGGCATGTTTTGGGGTATGGTGTAATTGGCAACACTAGGGATTCTGATTCCCTCATTCTAGGTTCGAGTCCTGGTACCCCAGCCAATCGGGAGATTAGGTCAGCACAAGCTCGTCGGCTATGCTTTCCCTCCGGATCAAGTTCTAGCCCCCGTCGTCTAGCGGCCTAGGACGCCGCCCTCTCACGGCGGTAGCGTGGGTTCGAATCCCATCGGGGGTACAACAGATCGTCCCGGGACCGTCATCGGTCCCGGGACGTTTTTCTTGTGGCGAGTCGGCCCTTCAGAGAAAGCCGATGGTTCGGCGACCCGGCCCGACCGAGGGCTCCGGGTCCGAAGCCAGTGTCCCGCTCAGCAGCTCGTGATAGATGTCACGGAAATCGGTCGTGGTCTTCAGGTCACCGTCGGCCAGGTCGGTCAGGCTCGGCTCGTCGCCGTAGAAGCCGCCCTTGACCCGGGGGCCCGCGATGAACACCGGCCCCGAGGTGCCGTGGTCGGTGCCCTGGGAGGCATTGGCCTCGACGCGCCTGCCGAACTCCGAGTACACCATCACGACCACATTGCGGCCGCGTGCGCTGCGCCTCATCTGCGTGAGGAAGGGTGCGAGCGCCGCGTCGAGGGCCGCCAGCAGGTGTTGATGGGCATCGCGCTCGTCGGCGTGGGTGTCGAACCCACCCAGGGTCACCATGTACACCTGGGTCGGCACCCCGGCATGCACACACGTGGCGACCAGGTCGAGATCCTCGGCCAGCTGCTTGCCCGGATCGTCCGAGGCGTCCGGCAGTGGGCTGTTGGTGAAGCTGCTGAACGCCGAATCGGTTGTGGCGCAGTCCCGGTAGTTCGCCCGCACGGCAGCCATTGAGGGGGTGTCGCCGGAGTCCGCGGCGCTCAAGGCGCTCAGGGTGGCGGCGACGTCGTCGGGGATCTGCGGAATCTTCACGGAAAGGCCTGTGGCGACGTGCTTCTCGCCGATGGCCAGCGGTGGTAGCACCGATCCGATGTTGACCGCCCGCAGCGGGTCGTCGCCTCCCGCGTCGAGCCAGCGCCCGATCCAGCCCGTCGGGAGGGGTTCGTCGGGCGACGCGGTCTGCCAGATGTCCATGGAGCGGAAGTGGCTGCGATCCTGCTTCGGGTACCCGACACCGCGGACGATGGCGAGCTCGTTGTTGTCCCAGATGCCCTTGAGCCCGGACAGTGCAGGGTTCAGGCTGAGGTGCCCGTCCAGGTCGAGCGTCTGGTGCGGAGCGAAGGAAAGGTCGCGGCGCGCGTCGTGATAGGCGTTGTCGTTGACCGGGATCACGGTGTTGATCCCGTCATTGCCGCCGTAGAGCGTGACGATCACCAGCACGCCGCCGTCCTTGGCGAGGGGGCGCTGCTGCCCGTGGTCGAGCAGGTGCGGCAGGGTGACGGCCGTCCCGGTGATCAGGCCGGCGGCGCCGACGCTGGCGATCAGGAACTTGCGGCGATTGAGCTCGGGCATCGGTTATCTCGCTAGGACGTCAGGTATTCGGGGGTGTTGACAGCTGCCGCGACGAGCCGAACCGGGTCGTCGCGCAGCGATTGGAGGGCTGCGGCCGTGCTGTCGGACCAGGCGCCGATGCCCAGCAGATAGCCCGCGGCATCGATGCGGTCGGCCGACGCGACATCGGCGACGACCGAGACGTCGCCCATCGGGACGAACTTGTCGGCGGCCCACACCCGGGCGGCGGTGCTCGTGCTCGACAGCCACACCTGACCCCGTGGCCAGCCGCCGACGTCGTAGGGAAAGAACGGACGCTGGCCCATCACGGTCAGCACCACGTTGGTGCCCGCGACGGCATCTGGGCTGTCCAGTGGCACGGCGAGGGCGCGCAGCATCCCGACGAGCCACTCGATCGGTTGGGTGACCATGCTGCCGGCGGCGGCACCGAATGCCGGATCGAGGAAGACGGCTTTGGTGAGTGCCTTCAGATTTCGGTTCGGACCGTACGCGGTCGCCAGGCGGGCCAGGACGTCCGGCGCGGCAGGAGTATCGGAGGCCAGCAGGCGCCAGAGCTTGCCCGCGACGAACTCCGGTGAGCCCGGCTGGCTGAGCACGATGTCGCAGAAGGCGGCGTCGTCGTGGTCCCCGGTGACACCGAACACCGTTTTCGCTGCGGTGTCGTGGTTTTCCGGTGCGACGAGGGTCTGCGCGCCGGGGATGACGTAGCGTCCGGTGAGTGCGCGGGCACCTTCCTTCACGTCGGCCTCGGTGTAGCCGTTGTTGTGGCCCAACGTGAACAGTTCCATGAACTCGCGCGACAGGTTCTCGTTCGGGGCGGCCTTGGTGTTGCGTACGGCGTCCAGCCACAGCGCCATCGCCGCATCGGTCAGCATCGCGTAGGCCAGGTCACGGAAATCGCCGAGCTTGAGCGCGCGCAGTTTCTGGTTCTGCGCTGCCATCAGTTCGGCGGCGATCACTTTTTCGGCCGAGGTGGCGAAGTGGTTGTGCCAGACCAGCGTCAACTTCTCGTGCAGGGGCTGCTGTACGGCGGTCATCCGCCGCGTCCACCACGCGCCCAGTTCCAGCATCTGCGCGTTCATCTCCTTGATGAACGCCGTCCGGACCGGTTCGGGGGCGGAGTCGGGCGGGATGGGTGGGGTGACGGGTGCGGGTATGGGCGTCGCCAGTGTTCCCGGATCAGTGCCGGGGTCCATGCCGAGCGCCGCGTCGAGATACGCCGACCAGTCCTGCCCGACCACCGCGTCGATCTGAGGGCCGGACGCACCGAAACCGGCCCGCCGCAGCATGCGTGCGGTGGCCAGCCACTGCGGTGACTGCGAAGCCGTGGTACCTCCTCGGCCGAACGCGGCGACCTTGTCTCAAGGAATAACAAAGCCAATCACAGGTTTGCTGCGTCCGCGCAGGAACGGACCCGGTTCACAGCTCCTGCGAAGGTTGGCGTTTGCCAAGTCAAGAAGACCTCAGAGCCGGCGCGTCAACGCCTCGGAGGCTGCCAGCAGATCGGCCGCCCATCGCGCTCCCGGCCGGCGACCCATCCGATCGATCGGTCCCGACACCGACACCGCGGCGATCACGGTGCCGCGGCCGTCACGGACCGGCGCTGACACGCTGGCGACGCCGGGCTCGCGTTCGGCCGCGCTCTGCGCCCAGCCGCGCTTGCGGACCTCGGCAAGCGTCCGCTCGGTGAACTTCGCCGACGGCAGCACCGCCTGCTGGGTGGCCGTATCACTGAACGCCAGCAGCACTTTGGCGCCGGAACCGGCGGTCATCGGCAAGTGGGTGCCGATCGGCACCGTGTCGCGCAGTCCGGCGGGCGGTTCCAGCGCGGCCACGCACACCCGTGCGGTGCCCTCCCGTCGATACAGTTGCACGCTCTCCCCGGTGATCTCGCGCAGGCGGGGCAGGATCGCCGCCCCCGCGGCCACCAGCGGATCGTTGACATGCCCCGCGAGTTCGGTCAGTGCGGGGCCCAGGCGCCACCGACCTTCGGGGTCACGGGCCAACAGGCGGTGCACTTCGAGGCCCGCGGCCAGGCGGTGCGCGGTGGCGCGCGGCAGTCCGGTCCGTTCACACAGTTCGGCCAGCCCGCAGGGCGATTCGGCCACGGTATGCAGCACGCCCACCGCTTTGTCGAGGACGCCGATACCGCTATCCTGTCTCATAGGGAGATACTAGCGTTCCGTATCGTGAGATAGCCAGCCCGTCACGGCAGGACGCCCCAACACGAATAGAGACAGCCATGGAGCAGACCAGCAAGACGGCACACACGCCGAAGACCCTGGCCGAAAAGGTCTGGGACGACCACGTTGTGGTGCGCGGCGCAGGCGAGGGTTCTGCCAGGGAGCCCGACCTCATCTACATCGATCTCCATCTGGTGCACGAAGTCACCAGCCCGCAGGCGTTCGACGGTCTGCGGCTGGCCGGGCGCCCGGTGCGCCGGCCCGACCTGACGATCGCCACCGAGGACCACAACGTGCCGACCGTCGACATCGACAAGCCGATCGCCGACCCGGTGTCGCGCACCCAGGTCGAGACCCTGCGCCGCAACTGCGCGGAATTCGGTGTCCGCCTCTACCCGATGGGCGATGCCGAGCAGGGCATCGTGCACATCATCGGCCCGCAGCTGGGACTGACGCAGCCGGGCATGACGGTGGTGTGCGGTGACAGCCACACCTCGACCCACGGCGCGTTCGGCTCCATCGCGATGGGCATCGGCACCTCGGAGGTCGAGCATGTGCTGGCCACCCAGGCGCTCTCGCTCAAACCGTTCAAGACCATGGCGGTCAACGTCGACGGCGTGCTGCCCCCCGGCGTCAGCGCCAAGGACATCATCCTTGCGGTCATCGCCAAGATCGGCACCGGCGGCGGCCAGGGCCATGTCATCGAATATCGGGGTAGCGCCATCGAATCGCTGTCGATGGAGGGCCGGATGACGGTCTGCAATATGAGCATCGAGGCGGGCGCGCGGGCCGGCATGGTGGCGCCCGACGAGACCACCTACGAATTCTTGAAGGGCCGTCCGCACGCCCCGACCGGCGCCGACTGGGATGCCGCCCTGGCGGCCTGGAGCCGGTTACGCACTGACGACGGCGCGGAATTCGACACCGAGGTGCACATCGACGCCGCCTCGCTCAGCCCGTTCGTCACCTGGGGCACCAACCCCGGGCAGGGCGTCCCGCTGTCGGCCGCCGTGCCGGATCCGGAACTGATGGGCGGTGACGACGAGCGTCAGGCAGCGGAAAAGGCATTGGAGTACATGGACCTTCGGGCGGGTACCCCGATGCGTGAGGTGGCCGTGGACACCGTGTTCGTCGGGTCCTGCACCAACGGGCGCATCGAAGATCTGCGGGTGGTCGCGGAAATCCTGGATGGCCGCAAGGTCGCCGACGGGGTCCGGATGCTGGTCGTCCCGGGATCCATGCGGGTTCGCGCACAAGCCGAATCCGAAGGCCTGGGGGACATCTTCACCGCCGCCGGCGCCGATTGGCGCCAGGCCGGCTGCTCGATGTGTCTGGGAATGAATCCCGATCAGCTCGCACCGGGGGAGCGTTGCGCCTCCACGTCCAACCGAAATTTCGAAGGGCGCCAGGGCAAGGGTGGGCGCACCCATCTGGTGTCCCCGGCCGTCGCGGCCGCCACCGCCGTGCGCGGCACGTTGTCCTCACCCGCCGATCTGCCTGCCGCGCAGAGCCGCTAGAAGGGAATTCGTCATGCAAGCTTTCACCACCCACACCGGAATCGGTGTCCCGCTGCGGCGGTCCAATGTGGACACCGACCAGATCATTCCGGCGGTCTACTTGAAGCGGGTCACCCGAACGGGTTTCGAGGACGGCCTTTTCGCCGCCTGGCGCACCGATCCGTCCTTCATCCTCAATCTGGCGCCTTTCGACAAGGGTTCGGTTCTGGTGGCCGGCCCCGATTTCGGCACCGGCTCGTCGCGCGAACATGCCGTCTGGGCGCTGATGGATTTCGGGTTCCGGGTCGTGATCTCGCCCCGATTCGCGGATATCTTCCGCGGCAACGCGGGCAAGGCGGGCCTTTTGGCGGCCGAAGTCACACACGATGATGTCGAACTCCTGTGGAAGCTCATCGAGCAGAACCCCGGGCTGGAAATCACTGTGAATCTTCAAGATCGGAATATCACCGCAGGAACGGTCATGCTGCCGTTCACGATTGACGACTACACGGCCTGGCGACTCCTGGAAGGACTCGACGATATAGGCCTTACGCTGCGCAAACAGGATGAGATCGCGGACTTCGAGCGGAGCAGGCCGAGCTTCAAGCCGACCACTCTGCCGGGCTGAAATCGGTCCCGCCGAAGGCCCAAATGCCGCCCGGCAACCCCATTCTCAGACGCCCGTACCACTGTCCAAGTGGGGCAACCGAATCCAAAAAAGTTTCTCAGCAATGCCTGAAACTGCGCGTGGCTCTTGGAAATCTGCAGCATGTGGGTTTACCGTGTCCACTAGTCGGTCCAAAGTGGACCACTGACTTCGGAGGGTTTGCATGAACAAAGCAGAGCTCATCGACGCACTCACAGCCAAGTTGGACACCGATCGTCGACAGGCTACTGCGGCGGTCGAGAACATCGTCGACACGATTGTGCGGGCTGTGCACAAGGGTGAGAGCGTCACCATCACCGGCTTCGGTGTTTTCGAGCAGCGCCGGCGCGCCGCGCGCGTTGCGCGTAACCCGCGCACCGGCGAGACCGTCAAGGTCAAGCCGACCTCGGTGCCGGCGTTCCGCCCGGGCGCTCAGTTCAAGGCGGTTGTCGCTGGCGCGCAAAAGCTCCCGGCCGACGGTCCTGCCGTGAAGCGTGGCGTGGCTGCGGCCCCGGCCAAGCGGGCTGCGGTCAAGAAGGCCGTCGCTGCGAAGAAGGCTCCGGCCAAGAAGGCTGCTCCGGTCAAGAAGGCCGTCGCGGTCAAGGCTGTCGTCGCCAAGAAGGCTCCGGCCAAGAAGGCTGCTCCGGTCAAGAAGGCCGTCGCCGCCAAGAAGGCTCCGGCCACCAAGGCTCCGGCCAAGAAGGCCGCTCCGGTCAAGAAGGCCGTCGCCGCCAAGAAGGCTCCGGCCACCAAGGCTCCGGCCAAGAAGGCCGCTCCCGCCAAGAAGGTCGTCGCCAAGGCTCCCGCCAAGAAGGCTCCGGCCAAGAAGGCTGCTCCGGTCAAGCGCGGCCGTAAGTAACGAGAACCTCTCAACGCGAAACGCCGTGGATCTTCGTGATCCACGGCGTTTTCGTGTCTGGGTGTCCAGCCTGAGATGTCAGTCGTCGTTGGCGAGCGGGCTGCCGATATGGTCGGCGGCCACCAGGCGTTCGCCCACCAGCGACAGGACCCAGGTGCTGCCCTTGCGGTTGCGCGACTTGTCCGGCTTCACGCCGTCGCGTTCGGACCACCACGCGATCAGATCCGGAATCACCTTGCCCTGAGTGCAGATCACCGGGGTGCCGCCGGCGGCCGCCGCCTCCTTGGCGATCTCCAGCACGCGGGCGCGGCCGGTGCTCCGGTGGTCGCTGTAGGCCTCTTCGGTGAGCGCCGGTTCGCCGTCGACCGCCACGCCGAGCTCCTCGGCCAAGGGTCCGAGCGTCTGGTGGCACCGGGTCCGCGGCGCGGCGAAGAGCCGATCACCACCGAAGGCGAGTAACTGCCCGACCAGCGATTCAGCCTGGGCGCGACCATGCTTGTCCAGCGGGCGTTTCCGGTCATCACCCTTGTACCGGGACTTCCGGCCCGCCCGCCCGTGCCGGACGATCAGGACGGTGCTGGTGTCCGCCGGCACTTTGGTGAAGCGCCGCAGCACCTTCCGGTCGAACGGGTACTGCAGGCGTTCCAGCGCCGCGGCGGGCGGCAGCCAGAGCAGTTGGTCGACCTCGTCATTGGGGATGAACTCCCCGTCGATCGTGCGCGCCGCCCAGTACCGCACCTGTTTGGTGTCCTCGCCCACCGGGTAACTGATCGACGCGAGACGCCGGCCGAGTTGGCATGCGTACCCGGTCTCTTCGAGGATCTCCCGTACCGTGGTGACCGGTTCCGTCTCGCCGGGATCGACCTTGCCCTTGGGCAGTGACCAGTCGTCGTAACGGGGGCGGTGCACGACGGCCACCTCCACCGACGGCCTGCCCTCGGCACCGAAGGCGTTCTCCCGCCACAGCACCGCGCCCGCCGCGTGCACAGTCTTCGGGCGGGTCACCGTGTTCGGCACATCAACTCCTGTAGTTCGCGCAACGGGCGAAGCGACGGGTAGCGGATCCGTCAGGGATGTCGATGACGTTCCATCATCAACGCCTGATGGTCGCGCACGGTCTGGCCTTCGAGGGGCGATGCTGTCCAGTGACCGTCGGCGCGCAGTTCCCAGCACCGGGTGGCGGGATCCATTGCGGACTCGAACATGTCGTCGAGCTGCGCGGTGAGTCGCGGATCCTTGACCTGGGCCATGACTTCGACGCGACGGTCGAGATTACGATGCATCATGTCGGCACTGCCGATCCAGAACTCATTCATGGCGTTGAAGTGAATAATTCGTGAGTGCTCAAGGAATCGGCCCAGAATCGAGCGCACCACGATGTTCTCGGAAAAGCCGGGAACGCCGGGCTTGAGCGCGCAGATCCCGCGCACCACGACCTCGATGCGCACCCCGGCCTGCGAGGCGCGGTAGAGGGCATCGATCACCTGCTCGTCGACCAACGCGTTGGCCTTCAACCGGATCCGGCCCTGCGCGCCGTCCCGGGTGGCGGCCATCTCGGCCTCGATCCGTTCGACGATGCCCCTGCGCACGCCGAACGGTGCCACCAGCAGGTTGCGGTAGGACTCCTTGCGCGAGTAGCCCGTCAGCGAGTTGAACAGGTCCGTCAGGTCGGCGCCGACCTCGGGCGAGGCGGTGAGCAAGCCGACATCTTCATACAGGCGGGCGGTTTTCGGGTTGTAGTTGCCGGTGCCGATGTGGCAATACCGCCGTATCGTCGAGCCTTCGCGCCGCACCACCAGTGCCGTCTTGCAGTGGGTCTTGAGCCCGATCAGGCCGTACACCACGTGCACTCCGGCCTGTTCCAGTTTCCTGGCCCACTTGATGTTGGCCTGTTCGTCGAAGCGCGCCTTGATCTCCACCAGCGCCACGACCTGCTTACCGGCTTCGGCGGCGTCGACCAGCGCGTTGACGATCGGCGAATCACCGGAGGTGCGGTACAGCGTCTGCTTGATGGCGAGCACATTCGGATCCGCGGCTGCCTGTTCGATGAATCGCTGCACAGTGGTGGAGAACGAGTCATAGGGATGGTGCACCAGCACGTCGCCATCGCGCAGTGTCGAGAAGATGCTCTTCGGTGTTTCGCGCTCACCGAAAGCCGCTGGGGTCGCGGGCACGAACGGCCGGTCCTTCAGGTCGGGCCGGTCCACGCCGTAGATCTGCCACAGGGATGACAGGTCCAGCAGTCCCGACACCTGGATGACGTCGCCCGGGTGCACATCGAGTTCGCGCAACAGCAGCTCGAGCATGTTCTCGGTCATGTCGTCGGCGACCTCGAGACGCACCGGTGAGCCGAACCGGCGCCGGGCCAGCTCGCGCTCCAGGGCCTGCAGCAGGTCCTCGTCGCGGTCCTCGGCGACTTCGAAATCGGCGTTGCGGGTGATCCGGAAGGCGTGGTGCTCCACGATGTCCAAGCCTGGGAACAGCACTGGAAGGAATGCCGCGATGAGAGTTTCCAGCGGCAGGAAGCGGGTCGGCCCGGTGGTGCCGTCGTCGGTCTCCCGGACGGGGAGTTCGACGAAGCGGTCGACGTTGTCGGGCACCTTGATTCGTGCGAAGTGCTGAGTGCCGTCGTCGGGCTGGCGGACGGTGATCGCGAGGTTGAGGCTCAGGCCGCTCACGAACGGGAACGGGTGCGCCGGGTCGACTGCCAGCGGGGTGAGCACCGGGAACACCTGCTCGTGGAAGTAGGTCGACAGCCGCTCACGCTCGTACTCGTCCAGATCGCTCCAGGTGACGATGACGATTCCCTCATCGGCCAGGCCGCGCCGAACCGATTCGAGGAACACCTGGGCGTGCCTGCTGGCCAGCTGCTGGGTGCGCTCACCGATCCGCCGCAACTGCTCGCGCGGGGACAGCCCGTCGGCCGAGCGCACCGACAGTCCCATCTCGTCGCGGCGCTTGAGCCCGGCGACCCGAACCATATAGAACTCATCGAGATTCGAGGAGAAGATGGCGAGGAACTTGGCGCGCTCCAACAGCGGCAGTGAGGTGTCGGCAGCGAGCGCGAGGACGCGCGCGTTGAAGTCCAGCCAGCTGAGCTCGCGGTTGAGGTAGCGATCCTCGGGCAGCGGGTCGACCACCAGATCGGCGGTCGCCGCGGGCGGCGCATCGGGGGTGTTCTCGGGTGACGTCCACTCGGCGTCGGCGGTTCGCGTGTCGGCTTCGGTCATGTACCGATCATTGCGCATCGCCACGGTGCATTCCAGTGCGGACCACTTAACAGTCGGTACCCGTGCACGCCAGATTGCCGATCACCCGACTGGTGGCCGGCCCGACTCCTAGGCTCAGCGCGACCGCGAGGTCATCGGGGGTGTCGATATCGCAGCGCAGGCCCGGCCAGCCGCCGGTGAGCTCGACGGCACCCGAATCCGCGTGGCGGCGTGCGGAATCCGTGCCGAACCGGGGATCCAGGGGTGCGCCGAAGGCGAACAGCGCGGAGGTGCCGGTGCCGTGCCGGTCGCCCACGAAACTGCGCCGGTGCCCCGTCGCGGCGGCGATGGCGGCGGACAGCTCGTCGGGCCGCAGTGCGGGCAGATCGCCCTGAATGATGAGAATATCCGTTGTGGCACTGGCCTTTTCGGCGGCAGCGAGGGCGTTGTTGAGCGGGTCGAGATGACCCTCGGGGGTGGGGTCGGCCAGCGCGTGGGCGCCGAGGTCGACGGCCGCCGCGGCCGCCGCCGGGTCCGGGGTCACCACCGTGATCGAACTCACCGCGGGCACCGAAGCGGCCGCCGCGATGGTGTCGGCCAGCATGGCGAGCACCAGTCGTTGGCGCGCGGAGGCCGACAGCACCGGCGCGAGCCGGGTCTTGGCGGCGTTGAGTCGCTTGACCGCGATCACCAGACCCACCTGTGGTGTCGTCACACTGGCCATCCTGCCAGCAGTTGCGACCGCGCTAGGGTGAGGCGTGGTCGAAGCCGCGGTGATGGGTGCCGGTGCCTGGGGAACAGCACTGGCGAAAGTGCTTGCCGATGCGGGCAACGGTGTGACGCTGTGGACGCGTCGCCCCGAGCTCGCCGATCAGATCAACGCCACCCATCGAAATCCCTTCTACCTCGGGGACACGGTGCTGCCCGGCGGTATCCGGGCCACCTGTGACCCGGCCGAGGCGCTGGACGGTGCCTGCACGGTGCTGCTGGGGGTGCCGTCGCAGACCCTGCGTACCAACCTCGAGCACTGGAAACCTCTGATCGGCGACGATGCCACCCTGGTGAGCCTGGCCAAGGGGATCGAGTTGGACACGCTGATGCGGATGAGTCAGGTCATCTCGCAGGTGACCGGCGCCGACGCGGCCCGGGTGGCCGTGGTGTCGGGCCCGAACCTCGCCAAGGAGGTCGCCGACGAGCAACCGGCGGCCACCGTGGTCGCGTGCACCGACTCGGGCCGGGCGGTGGCACTGCAGCGCGCGTTCTCCACGCCGTACTTCCGGCCCTACACCAACGCCGACGTGGTGGGGGCCGAGATCGGCGGCGCCTGCAAGAACGTCATCGCGCTGGCCTGCGGGATGGCAGCCGGTGTCGGGCTGGGGGAGAACACCTCGGCCGCGATCATCACCCGCGGGCTGGCCGAGATCATGCGGCTGGGAATCGCGTTGGGCGCCAAGGGCGCCACCCTGGCGGGGCTGGCCGGTGTCGGAGACCTGGTGGCCACCTGCACGTCACCGCGGTCGCGCAACCGGACTTTCGGGGAACGCCTCGGGCTGGGCGACTCGATGGAATCTGCGCTGGAGGCCGCCGAGGGACACGTCGCCGAGGGCGTGGCCTCCTGCCGGTCGGTGTTGGCACTCGCATCGAGCTACGACGTGGAGATGCCGCTCACCGACGCCGTACATCAGGTGTGCCACCGTGGGTTGTCCGTCAAGGAAGCCGTCATGCTCCTGCTGGGACGCAGTACCAAACCGGAGTAGCGCAATGATCCACGGTGGTTACGGCGATTCCACACGCAGCGTCAATGTCGTTGGAGCACATGCGGTTCCGGGCGATCCGATAGCTCCCGCACCCGTGCCTGCATCGGCCTATCACCTGGCCCCCGACGAATCCGGGGAGCTGGACACCTATGGTCGCGTCTCCAACCCGACCTGGCGGCATCTGGAATCCGCGCTGGCCGAACTGGAGGGTGCGTCACACGCGCTGACCTACGGCTCCGGGATGGGCGCCATCACCTCGGTGCTGCGCGTCCTGTCCCGCCCCGGGACCACCCTTGTCGTGCCTGCTGACGGTTACTACCAGGTCCGCCGATACGCGGCCGAATATCTTGCCCAGCAAGGGGTTAACGTCGTCGAGGCGACCGCGGCTCAGATGTGCGACGCGGCCGCGACAGCCGATGTGGTGCTGGCCGAGACGCCGGTGAACCCCACCCTGGACGTGGTGGACCTGCACCGGCTGGCGACCATCTGCCGGGCCCGCGGAACCACACTGGTGGTGGACAACACCGCGGCGACTCCGCTGGGGCTGCGGCCGCTGTCCCTGGGGGCCGACCTGGTGGTCGCGAGCGCGACCAAGGCGCTGTCGGGGCACAGCGATCTGCTGGCGGGGTACGTCGCCGGTTGCAACGACGAGCTGATGGACAGGGTGCAGCGCGACCGGCTGCTGTCCGGGCCGGTGCTCGGTGCCCTCGAGGCGTGGTTGGTGTTGCGCAGCCTGGGCACCGCCGGTCTGCGGATCGAGCGGCAATGCCGCAACGCCGCGGCCGTCGCCCTGATGCTGCGCGATCACCCGGCCGTACGGGCGGTGCGCTATCCCGGCCTGCCGGACGATCCGTCGCATCCGATCGCCGCCGAACAGATGACGCGCTTCGGTGGTCTGGTGGCCGTCGAGCTGGCCGACGCCGCCGCAGTGCATGCCCTCGTCGAGCGCAGCTCGCTGCTGGTCGCCGCGACGAGCTTCGGGGGCATCCACACCTGCGTGGACCGGCGCGCCCGCTGGGGCGACCCGGTTCCCGACGGCTTCGCCCGGCTGTCGCTGGGCATCGAGGACACCGACGACATCGTCGCCGACATCGAGCGCTCACTGGACCCGGTGAGGTCCTGAAACCCCCCGCCCCGGCGCCAGCCGGTAACGTCTCCTGTTTGTGAGTGCCCGAATCCGCGTCGCCGTCGTCTACGGCGGACGCAGCTCTGAGCACGCGATCTCGTGTGTTTCCGCCGGCAGTATCCTGCGCAATCTCGATCCCGAACGGTTCGAGGTGGTCGCCGTCGGGATCACCCCGGAGGGGTCGTGGGTGCTCACCGACGGCCGCCCGGAAACCCTGGCCATCACCGACGGCACGCTGCCCGAGGTGACCGGCGCTTCCGGAACCGCGCTGGCCCTGCCCGCGGATCCGCACCGCAGCGGCCAGCTGTTGTCGCTCGGCGAGGCGGCCGGCGACATCCTGGCCACCGTCGACGTCGTCTTCCCGGTCTTGCACGGCCCCTACGGCGAGGACGGCACCATCCAGGGTCTGCTGGAGCTGGCGGGGGTGCCCTACGTCGGCGCCGGCGTGCTGGCCAGCGCGGCCGGGATGGACAAGGAATTCACCAAGAAGCTGCTGGCCGCCGAGGGCTTGCCGATCGGTGACCAGGTGGTGCTGCGCGCCCACCACGGCACGCTCGAACTGGAGGACCGGGAGCGGCTCGGCCTGCCGGTCTTCGTCAAACCGGCCCGCGGCGGATCATCGATCGGGGTCAATCGGGTGACGGCGTGGGATCAGCTGCCCGCCGCCATCGCGCAGGCCCGCTCGCACGACCCCAAGGTCATCGTCGAGGCGGCAATTCCCGGCCGCGAACTGGAATGCGGAGTGCTGGAATTCGCCGACGGCCGGCTGGAGGCCAGCACGGTGGGCGAGATCCGGGTCGCCGGCGTGCGTGGCCGCGAGGACGGGTTCTACGACTTCGCGACGAAGTACCTCGAAGACGCCGCCGAACTGGATGTGCCGGCCAAGGTCGACGACAGCGTCGCCGAGGAGATCAGACAGCTGGCCATCCGCGCGTTCCGCGCCATCGACTGTCAGGGCCTGGCCCGGGTCGACTTCTTCCTCACCGAGCACGGACCGGTGATCAACGAGATCAACACCATGCCCGGGTTCACCACCATCTCGATGTACCCGCGGATGTGGGCGGCCAGCGGGGTCGACTATCCGACGCTGCTGGCGGCCATGGTCGAGACCGCCGTGGCGCGCGGCACCGGTCTGCGTTAACCGCTGCCCAGCGCGGCCTGCGCCGCGTGCACGTTGCCCATCCCGGTCTTGATGTCGCCGACGACGGACTGCACCGCTCCGCTGCCCGCTTCGGCGGTCAAGCCGTCGCACTTGGAGCCGGCCGCGTGGAAGTTGGAGACGGCCTCGCCGAGAGCGTCCGTGGCTTCCTGGGAGGGCGCGGGCAGGGCACTTTCGATCGCGCGTCCCGCACTGCCGACCCGGGTGCACGCGTCCTGAAGGGCCGGGTAGTCCTTGGCCTCGATCGCCGTCTGGAAATCCGCGATGGCGGTGTTCAGCCGTTTGAGGGCGGATTGCGTCTTCGACACCCACGGGTCGTTCGTGCCGACCCGTGATCGGGGGCTCGGGCGGGTGGGGGTATCCGATACGAGGATCACCTCGGCCGAGGCGGCGCGTTGTGCTCCGGCCGGTGACGAGGCGTCGGGCACGGGATGGGCCAGCACGCCGACGGCAGCGACGACGGCGCAGCCCGCGACACCGGCGGCCAGGTGCTTGATTCGCAACGATTGTGAAGGTGACATCGATTCCCTATCGGGTTTGCTGGGGCCAACGTTACGGGATAGCCCGTCGGTGCGGCCGATGAAACTCAGCGGGCGGGCCCGGGCGCGAGTGGGAGGGCCGGCATCACCTGGGCGATGGTCCGGGACATCAATTGGATCGGGCTGGGCCCGGATCCCTGGGGCAGGGTCAGCGCCACGTAGGTACCGCGGTCGACGGCGAACCAGGTGCTGGCGCCGTCACCCTTGACCTCGAACCAGCTCACCTCGTCGACGACCTGCAGCGGCGCCCCGACGACGAAATCGGCGGGCCGGTCCAGCCCGCACCGCAGGATCACCGGCTCGGTGTTGACCGCGGTCTGCTGCCAGGCGGCGGAACCCGCGGGCACGGGCTCGACGGCCACCGCGCGACGGTAGTCACCGAGCTGGTCGGGCAGGCTGGCGAGCAGGGCGGCGCACTGTGGACTGTCCGCGGCAGGGGCCGGTGCGGCGGCGATCGCCACCGGGCGGGGCGCCGGATCGCTCTGCCGGATGGCGGCGAAGGTGAGGAGCACGATGACCGCGGCCAGGGCGACGCCGGCCGCCGCGATGATCAGACCCCGTGGCGGGCCGTCCTGGATATCGGGATCGGGCACCCCGCAATGCTAGGGGGCGACCCCGTCGGCGATCGGGCAGGTCAGGGTCCGGGTGATACCGGTCACCTGCTGGATACCGGCGGCCACCGTGTCATGCAGTTCGCCGAGGCCGGCGGCGCTGATTCGGGCGACCACGTCGTAGGGGCCGGTCACGTACTCGGCCGAGAGCACCCCGGGGAGCCCGGCGAGTTGTTTGGCGACGACCTCGGCGCGGCCCACCTCGGTTTGAATCAGCATGAATGCCTCCACCACCGGGTGTTCCCTCCGCTCCACTACATAGACTCTGCGCCGCAGGGACCAAACGTACCGCAGGTCGCGGGACTGTTCAGGGTGGAGGCGGGTGAGATGACGGACAGTGAACCCACCCTCGCGCAGGTCGGCGAGTTCACCGTCATCGACCGGCTCGTCGCGGGGCGTGCGCAACCACCCGCGGTGGAGCTGGGCCCCGGTGACGACGCGGCGGTCGTGCTGACCGGTGACGGGCGCACCGTCGTGTCGACCGACATGCTGGTGCAGGACCGGCACTTTCGGCTGGACTGGTCGGACCCGTTCGACATCGGTCGCAAGGCGATCGCCCAGAACGCCGCCGACGCCGAGGCGATGGGCGCCACCCCGACCGCGTTCGTGGTGGCTTTCGGTGCCCCCGCGCACACCAGCGCGGACGCCGCGGTGCGGCTCAGTGACGGAATGTGGTCCGAGGCCGCGAAATTCGGGGCCGGCATCGCCGGGGGTGACCTGGTGAGCGCCCCGCTCTGGGTGGTGTCGGTGACGGTGCTCGGCGACCTCGGCGGCCGCGAACCCGTCCGTCGCGACACCGCACGGCCCGGTGACATCGTCGCGGTGGCCGGCGAACTCGGCCGTTCGGCGGCCGGATATGTGTTGTGGCTCAAGGGCATCAGCGGACCCGAGGCCTTGCGCCGACGGCACCTGGTGCCCGAGCCACCGTATGGGCAGGGAGCCGAGGCCGCACGGGCGGGGGCGAGCTCGATGACCGATGTGTCCGACGGGTTGGTGGCCGACCTGGGTCACATCGCCGTGGCCTCTGGAGTGCGTATCGATCTGTCCTCGCCCGCGCTGCGCGCCGACCACGACGCGTTGGCCCCGGTGGCCGCCGCGACCGGCGATGACGCCTGGGACTGGGTGCTGGGCGGCGGTGAGGATCACGCGCTGGTGGCCACCTTCGCCGGGTCCCCGCCGCCGGGTTGGCGCACCATCGGGCGGGTCCTGGACGGGCCCGCCGGTGTGAAGCTGGACGGTGAGTCGTGGCACGGAAGCGCGGGCTGGCAGTCGTTCTGAGCACCGGGCACGCTAGTTTTGGCGCTCGTGACACCACGCCCTCTGACTGACCTGATCGAACCGGGGTGGGCGCGCGCGCTCGAGCCGGTGGCCCCGCAGATCACCCAACTCGGGGAATTCCTGCGCGAGGAACTGGCCGCCGGGCACCGCTACCTGCCGGCCGGCGAGAACGTGTTGCGGGCGTTCACCTTTCCGTTCGAGGCGGTGCGGGTGCTGATCGTCGGCCAGGATCCGTACCCGACTCCGGGCCATGCCGTCGGTCTGAGCTTCTCGGTGGCACCCGACGTCCGGCCGGTGCCGCGCAGCCTGGGCAACATCTTCAACGAGTACAGCACCGACCTCGGGTATCCCGTGCCCGCGACCGGTGATCTCACCCCGTGGTCACAACAGGGCGTGATGCTGCTCAACAGGGTGCTCACGGTGCGGCCGGGCACGCCGGCCTCGCATCGCGGCAAGGGCTGGGAGGCGGTCACCGAACGGGCGATCCGGGCCCTGGTGGCCCGGCCGCAGCCGCTGGTCGCGGTGCTGTGGGGGCGCGACGCCGCCACGCTGAAGCCGATGCTCGCCGAGGGCGATTGCGCCGTCATCGAGTCGGTGCACCCGTCGCCGCTGTCGGCGTCCCGCGGATTCTTCGGCTCCCGGCCGTTCAGCCGGACGAACGAACTACTGAGTGGGATGGGGGCAGAACCGATCGACTGGCGGCTGCCTTAAACCTCCCCTGAGCGCACGCAAATAGGCCGGCGGACAAAAGTCCACCGGCCTATCGACGCAAAGTGTGGCTGGGATCAGCCGCGTGCGACCTTGCCCGCCTTCAGGCAGGAGGTGCACACGTTGAGGCGCTGCTTGTTGCCACCGGGGCGGGCAACGGCACGCACGGTCTGGATGTTCGGATCCCAACGACGGTTGGTCCGACGATGCGAGTGCGACACCGACTTGCCGAAGCCGGGGCCCTTCGCGCAGATATCGCACACGGCAGCCATATCGAGAACTCCTTGTATCAGTACTTGGGGGTCTAGATGCTGCGCCGCCAAAAAGCGTCGCGAGTCGACCCGACAACCTGACCAGGATACCGGCCGGGGCGACGGATCACCAAAACGGTCCACAACCTGTGCAGCAGCGCATCGGATTGTCGGGCGCGATGGCTAGGCTGGCGCGGTCTGCATGTGCGTCTGAGGAGGTGAGGTGGCCGCCATTCCGGTAGTTCGGCTCGACGCATCCGGCCTGCGGGACTGGGCGCACAACGCCGTCGGGCACCTCATCACCCACACCGACGAGATCAACCTTCTCAATGTCTTCCCGGTCGCCGATGCCGACACCGGTACCAACATGTTGTTCACCATGCGCTCGGCGGTGGTGTGGGCCGACGACCGCGCCGACCGGGCGGATGTGGCCGCCTTCGCCGCGGCACTGTCCGACGGCGCCCTGCACGGCGCCCGCGGCAACTCCGGGGTGATCCTCTCGCAGATCCTGCGTGGTCTCGCCGAAGTCACCGCAGGGCGGTCCCTGACCGAGATCGACGGGACAGCGCTGGCCGAGGCGTTGCGTCGGGCCGAAGGCCTGGTGGTGGCCTCGATGGGAGAGGCGATTCCCGGCACCATCGTGTCGGTGCTGCAGGCCGCGGCCGCCGCCGCAGAGGACGCGGCCGCGTCGGGAGCACCCGTGGACGTGGTGGTCGCGTCGGCCGCCGACGCCGGAGCGGTCGCGCTGGAGAAGACCCCCGACCAACTCGATGTGCTGGCCGAGGCCGGCGTGGTGGATGCCGGTGGCCGGGGGCTGCTGGTGCTGCTGGACGCCATGACCGCGACCCTCACCGGTGCCGCGCCGAGTCGGCAGACCTATGAACCGGCCGCCACCGCGCACGCCGACGTCGCCACCGGTGCGGCGACGCCCCAGTTCGAGGTGATGTACCTGCTCAGTGGCAGCAGCCAGAGCCGGGTCGACCGCTTGCGCGGCGCGCTCGACGGGCTGGGGGATTCGGTGGCCATCGCCGCGGCCGCCTCGAGCGGAGCCGCGGGCAGCTATTCGGTGCATGTCCACACCGACGATGCCGGCGGGGCCGTGGAGGCGGGGCTCGCGGCCGGTGCGCTCAGCCGGATCCAGATCACCGCGCTCGCCGGCGCGCGTCCGCACGCACACCGGTCCCGGGACCGCGCCGTGCTCGCGGTCGTCGACGGCGACGGCGCCGCCGGTCTGTTCGCCGGCGAGGGCGCCCGGGTGCTGCGGCCCGATCCCGGGCACCCGGTCAGTGCCCAGCAGTTGCTGCGCGCGCTCGTCGAGGCCGACGCCGCGCAGGTGATGCTGTTACCCAACGGCTTCGTCGCCGCCGAGGAACTGGTCGCCGGTTGCACCGCGGCCACCGGGTGGGGCATCGACGTCGTTCCGGTCCCGGCCGCATCCATGGTGCAGGGCCTGGCGGCACTGGCGGTGCACGACGCCGGCCGTCACACCGTCGACGACGGCTACGCCATGGCACGCGCCGCGGCAGGGGCCCGGCACGGATCGGTGCGGTTGGCCACGGAGTCGGCGCTGACATGGGCGGGTGCATGCAAGCCCGGCGACGGGCTCGGCATCACCGGCGACGAGGTGCTCATCGTGGCGCACGACATCGCCTTGGCCGCAACGGGTTTGGTCGATCTCCTGTTGGCCTCGGGTGGAGAACTGGTGACGGTGCTGATCGGCGCGGGGGTGGACGACACGGTGGGTGAGCAGCTGCGCAGGCACGTGCATGAGCGGCACCTCGGCGCCGAGGTGGTCAGTTACCGCACCGACCACCACGGGGACGCGCTGCTGATCGGGGTGGAATAGTCGTGGTCGCACTCGGGGACCGACTGGTCAATGTGCTGGGGGCCAAGGCCGCCGGGAAATTGGAGGAAGCCTTCGGGCTGCAGACAGTCGGCGACCTGCTGCGACATTTCCCGCGCAAATACAGCGACGGCATGTCGGTCAGCGGCGAGGGCGAGGAACTCGAACTCAACGCCGGCGATCACGTCACCCTCGTCGACGTCATCACCGAAGCGGTGGCCAAACCGATGCGCGCCCAACCGGGTAAACGGGCGCGCAAGTATCTGCGGGTGACGCTGGGCAACCGCCGCCCCGAGGTCACCGCGACCTTCTTCAACGCCGACTACCTGATCAAGGATCTGACGGAGGGCACCCGGCTGATGATGTCGGGCGAGGTGAAGTTCTTCCGCCAGACGGTGCAGTTGGACCATCCGGCGTTCCTGGTGCTCGACTCCCCGAGTGGGCGCACCATCGGTACCAAGTCGTTGAAGTCGATCGCCGAGGCATCGGAGGGCGACGATCTGCTGGCAGCCTTCGAGCGCGAGTTCTTTCCCATCTACCCGGCGAGCGCGAAAGTGCAGAGCTGGGACGTCTACGGGTGTGTGCGCCAGGTGCTTGCCGTCCTCGACCCGGTTCCTGAGGTGTTGCCGGAAAATATTGTGCAGCAATGGGATTTGATCTCCGAGGATCGCGCGCTGCGTGCCATCCACCTGGCGGAGAACGCGATCGAACGCACGCGTGCGCAGGAGCGGCTGGCCGTGGACGAGGCCGTCGGCCTGCAGTGGGCGCTGGTGTCGCGGCGCTACAGCGAACTCGGGGAGACGGGGCCCGAGACCCCGAAGCGGGACGACGGTCTGGCCGCGGCGCTGTTGCGCCAGTTGCCGTTCGAGCTGACCGGCGGCCAGCACGAGGTGCTCGACGTGATCTCCGCCGACCTCGCCGACACCCGGCCGATGAACCGGATGCTGCAGGGTGAGGTCGGCTCCGGTAAGACCATCGTGTCGGTGCTGGCGATGCTGCAGGCGGTCGACGCGGGATTCCAGTGTGCGCTGTTGGCCCCCACCGAGGTGCTGGCCGTGCAGCACGCGCGCTCGGTGCGTTCCGTGCTCGGGCCGCTGGCCACCGCCGGCGAACTCGGCGCCCCCGAGGACGCCACCCGGGTGGCGCTGCTCACCGGGTCGATGAGCCCGCAGCAGAAGCGCGAAGTCCGCGAGGAGATCGCCTCCGGCGCCGCGGGCATCGTGATCGGCACCCATGCCCTCATCCAGGAGTCCGTCGAATTCCACCGGCTGGGCATGGTGGTCGTCGACGAGCAGCACCGGTTCGGCGTTGAGCAGCGAGACCGACTGCGGGCCAAAGCAACCGGGGGCATCACCCCGCATCTGCTGGTGATGACGGCCACGCCCATCCCGCGCACCATCGCCCTGACCGTGTTCGGGGATCTGGAGACCTCGGTGCTGCGCGAGCTGCCCAGGGGGCGTCAGCCGATCACCACCAACGCCGTGTTCACCACCGACAAACCGGCCTGGCTGGACCGGGTGTGGGCGCGCATCGTCGAGGAGGTGGCCGCCGGCCGGCAGGCCTATGTGGTGGCCTCCCGCATCGACGAGTCCGAGAATTCGGACGAACAGGGTCCGCCGCCCATCACGGTGCTGCAACTGCTGGAGTTCCTGCGCAGCGGCCCGTTGTCCACGCTGCGGCTCGGATTGATGCACGGCCGGCTCTCCGGTGACGAGAAGGACGCGGTGATGAGCGCGTTCCGGTCCGGCGAGATCGATGTGCTGGTGTGCACCACCGTCATCGAGGTCGGCGTCGACGTGCCCAACTCCACCGTCATGGTGGTGATGGACGCCGAACGGTTCGGCATCAGTCAGTTGCACCAGTTGCGGGGCCGCATCGGTCGCGGCGAACATCCCAGCCTGTGCCTGCTGGTGTCGCGGACGAAGGAGTCCACCAAGGCCGCCGACCGGTTGCGGGCGGTGGCGGGCACCCTCGACGGTTTCGCCCTGGCAGACCTGGATCTGCAGGAGCGTCGCGAGGGAGATGTGCTGGGCTACAGCCAATCCGGCAGGCGGATGACCCTGCGGTTCCTGTCCCTGGCCGACCATCAGCACATCATCGAAGCTGCCCGCGAATTCTGTCAGGCTGCCTATCAGGACAGTCCCCGCCAGCCCGGGCTGGACGTACTGGCCGCCCAATTCACCGATACCGAGCGAGTCCAGTACCTGGACATGTCGTGAGACGGCTCTGGCCACTGGCGGCCGGGGTCGTGCTGGCGGTCGTCGTCGCCGTACAGGTGCTCACCCGCGCCGACGCGGACAGCCTGGCCTATGCCGATATCCCGACCGTCGCACCGGGTGTCGACATTCTGGCCGGGATCCCGGAACTCCCGGCCCGGATCCGCGGGCACGACTACCGCCGCGCGGCCTTCGGCGACGCGTGGGACGACGGCAACGACGCCCCCGGTGGTCACAACGGCTGCGACACCCGCAACGACATCCTCAACCGCGATCTGGTCGACAAGACCTACGTGGCCATCAAGCGCTGCCCCCAGGCGGTGGCCACCGGCACCCTGCACGACCCGTACACCGATCTACCGGTGGCGTTCATGCGCGGCAACCAGATCGGCGCCGCCGTGCAGATCGACCACATCGTCCCGCTGGCTCTCGCTTGGGATCTGGGGGCGCGCTCCTGGACCGACGCTCTGCGGCTGCGTTTCGCCAACGACCCCGCCAACCTGATCGCCGTTGAGGGACAAGCCAATCAGGACAAGAGCGACGCCGAACCGGCGCGCTGGATGCCGCCCAATCACGCGTTCTGGTGTCAGTACGCGGTGCAGTTCGCCGCGGTGTTGCGCGGTTACGGGTTGCCGGTCGACATGCCTTCGGCCGCGGTGCTGCGGGATGCGGCGGCCGGCTGCCCAACGGGCTAGCGGCACGTAACCCAGGCGTTGGCGCCCAGACCGTGCCATCGAAGGCGCGAATGGACGCTATGGCGGGAACACCTGCTTGATGCTGCCGTCGGCGTTCACCTGCATGAAACCGGTACCCGGCGCAGTCGAATGGACAGCCAGTTCCAGTCCGCCATCTTCTGAGCCTTCGACGATCAGGTACACACCGCTGCCGTCGGGCGCACCGAGCTTCATGGGCGCATCGGCCAGGGTGGCGGCCACCGCGGGCACGTTGATGGCGCCGAGGTCGGCCAGCACGTCGAACGAACTCGTCGAGGTGGCCGAACCCCACTCCTGCCAGCTGTCACCCCGGTACATGTAGCTGTGTTCCACATGGGAATTCGTCGGATCGACCCGGTCCAGGACGGCGTAGGTCGGATAGACCACCATCTGGAAACCCATGGTGTCGGCGAACTTCCCGCGGATGGTCTCCAGTAGGGCTGCCAGCCCATCGGCGGTCTGCAGTTCGGCCGGGCCGGCGGGTGATGGCGATGCCGTCGGCGGGGTCGACGAATTCGTCTGCGGGGTGGTCGGTTTCGTGCTGGCGGGGGCGGATGTCCGTTTGGTGGTGGGGTCGGCGACCTGTTGACCGGGCGGTTTCCCGGAATCCCCGCCGACGATCAGGACGATGGCGACCACCGCGATGACGGCGACGATGAATAGCCCGATCGGAATGAGGATCGCCGGGCCGCGCCACCACGGCTGCGCGGACGGGGCCGTCTGCTGCCAGGTCGGAGCCTGGGCCCCCGGCCACTGCTGATGCGGTGGCGGTGTCGTCGGGTAGGGGACAGGCGTGGGCGGAGCTGGTGGCGGCCAGTGTGCCGCGGCGGTCGGCTGCTGGTGTGCGGTCGCCGCCGCAGCGGGCGCGGGCGGTCCGGATAGCGCGGCACGGGCGGCGATCGCCAGATCCCGGGTGGTGGCGTACCGATGCTCGGGGTTCTTCGCCATGCCGGTGGCGATGACCTGATCCAGCGGGGACGGGATACCGGCCCGCATCGTCGACGGACGCGGCGGCGGCAGGGTGAGGTGCCCGGCGATTTGGCGCTCCACGCTGTCGCCGGGAAACGGCTGGGATCCCGTCAGGCATTCGTGCAGCACACAAGTCAGCGCGTACACGTCGGCCCGGGCGTCGGAACTGTCGGTGGACAGCCGCTCGGGCGCCATATAGGACAAGGTGCCGATCGTCGAGCCGGTGCTGGTCAGCTTGGTGGCCCCGGCGGTGCGGGCGATGCCGAAGTCGATCAGGTAGGCGAAATCCTCGTCGGTGACCAAGATGTTCGACGGTTTGACATCGCGATGCACCAGTCCGACGCGGTGCGCGGCATTGAGTGCGGCGGCGATCTGTTCGATGATCGCGACGGCCCGTGAGGGTGAGAGCGGACCGTCTTCGAGAAGCTCATGGATGGTCTTGCCGTCGATCAGCCGCATCGTCACGTAGAGGCGGCCGTCGATCTCGCCGAAGTCGTGGATCGGGACGATGTGGGGTTCGTCGAGGCCGGCGGCCATCTGCGCCTCGCGGCGGAAACGGCGCTGATACGTGTCGTCGTCGGCGAGGTTGGCGGGCAGCACCTTCAGGGCGACCACGCGGTTCATCGCGGTGTCGTAGGCCTGCCACACTTCGCCCATCCCGCCCCGGCCCAGCACCCTGACCAGGCGGTAGCGGCCGAACGGCGTTCCTTCCACGGCCTCACCATAGTCGGCGGACCGTCGTCAGCGCGTCGAGTCGTAACCCCTGGCCATCCAGTACGCCGTGCGGTCCAGGGTGGGCAGGATGTCGGTGATGGCGATCTCGCTGGCCCAAGCCGTCACGTTTCACCATGGCGGTCGACGAACAATAGGAGCGCATCCATCGTGAGCGGGGCACCCAGGTGCCGTCGCCCGAAGCGTTGCTCCCATTGTCGACCCCGAGTGATCCGGAGGACCGACTCGCGGTGGGCGAGCAGGCCTTTCGGGACATCAACTGCCTGTCCTTCGCGCCGGACCGCGACAATCCCTACCAAGGGGCCGGCATCCTCAACTTCGTCTTCGGCGAGATCTGTCGTTCGGCGAAATGGATGAGCTGGCACTGCATTTCGCGGCGCACTACGGCTGGCCCAAGGCCTCGCACCTGAACCAGGTGATCAGCGAACAGAAACTGCGCGCTCGCGACGAATGGGCGGCCGAGAGCTGAGCTCGTGTCAGCGCCCGATCTTGGATGTCGGCGAGGGCGACGGCGTCGGAGGTTCCTCGGCGAGACCGAGACACTCGTAGGAGTTCTGTCCGGTGCACGGGACGCCGTCCACCTCCGGTAGAGGATTGGGCCCCGAGCCGAAGGTGATCTGCGGCGAGTTCGGCACGATATGAGGCATGCACACCCCGGTGAACAAGTCTTCGGCCTCACCCGCTGGACAATGGACCGGCGGTGCCGCCGCAGCAACCGGAAACGCCGCGGCGGCCGCTGTCACACCGACGGCTGTCGCCAGCGCCTGCAACGAAAAGCCCACCGTTGCAGGTAACTCCATCGGGATGGACGTCACCTGAACGGTGGGGGCCGACTACGTGCCGGTGTAGGTCGCCGGATCCGGGCGGTACCGGGTGCCGTCGTCCAGCGAGCTCAGGGCGTCCATGTGCGTGGCCGACAGTTCGAAGTCGAACACGTCGAAGTTCTCCGCGATGCGCTCCGCCGAAGACGAGCGCGGGATCACCACGTTGCCCAACTGCAGGCTCCAGCGGATCAGCACCTGGGCCGGGGTCTTGTCGTACTCGGCCGCGATGCCGGTGATCGCCGGGTTGTCCAGAAGCTTGCCCACGCCCAGCGGGCTGTAGGCCTCGGTGACGATGTTGCGATCGGCGTTGACCGCGCGCAGCGCCGCCTGATTGAGCAGTGGGTGCAGCTCGATCTGGTTGACCACCGGACTGTTGTAGGTCAGGTCGATGATCGTCGACAGCTCTTCGGCGCCGAAGTTGCAGACGCCGATGGACCTGGTCAGCTTTTCGGCGGCCTGTAGGCGCATCAAGCCGCCCCAGCTGTCGACGTACTTGCTGGTGTCCCCGCCCGGCCAGTGGATGAGATAGAGGTCCAGATAGTCGAGGCCGAGGCGTTCCAGGCTGGCCTTGGCGGCCTCCTGGCTGGACTGGAAGCCTTGATCGCCGGTGGCCAGTTTGGTGGTGACGAAGATCTCGGCCCGCGGAATCCCGGAGGCGGCGATGGCGCGTCCGACGCCCGTTTCGTTGCCGTACGCGGCGGCGGTATCGATAAGGCGCACACCGATTTCCAGTGCGGCCGAGACGGCGCGCTCGGCCTCGGAGTCGGAAAGCTCACCGACGCCGATACCCAGCGCCGGAATCGTGTTGTCATCGCTGAGCCCGACATTGGGCACCGCAGCGGCCGAGGTCATGTCACCTACCCTGTGAAATTGAACGTGCGTGGATCGGGCCCCAGTCGCGCTCCGTTGTCGAGCGTGTCGATGGATGCGACGTCCTGCTCGCTCAGTTCGAAATCGAACACGTCGAAATTACTCGCAATCCGGTCAGGGTTTACCGACTTCGGGATGACGATATTACCCAGTTGGATGTGCCATCTGATCAGCACCTGTGCCGGAGTTTTTCCGTGCGCCTGCGCGACCGTCACCACGACCGGGTCGGCGAGCAGCCCGCCCTGGCCCAGCGGGCTCCACGCTTCGGTGGCGATACCCAGCTCGGCGTGCACCTCGCGCAGCTCCTGCTGTGGCAGCCGCGGGTGCAGTTCGATCTGGTTGACGGCGGGCACGATCCCGGTGCGCTCGATGAGCGTGCGCAGGTGTTCGGGCGCGAAGTTGCTCACCCCGATGGACCGGACCCGGCCCTGTTCACGTAGATGCGCCAGGGCCTTGAACGAATCCACGAACAGGTCAGCCTCGGGGACCGGCCAATGGATGAGGTAGAGGTCCACGTAGTCGACTCCGAGGCGCTCGGCGCTGGTGTCGAACGCCGCCAGCCCCTTGTCGTAGCCCTGCTCGGCGTTCCACAGCTTGGTGACCAGGAACACGTCTTCGCGTGCTACGCCGGACCCTTTGATGGCGTGCCCAACCTCGGTTTCGTTTCCGTAGACGGCCGCGGTGTCGATGTGCCGGTAGCCCGTCGACAGGGCGGCTTCGACGGCGCGCTGCGTCTCGTCCGGCGGCGTCTGCCAGACTCCCAACCCGACGGTGGGAATCGAATTGCCGTCGTTCAGCAGGATCGTGGGTTGTGTGGGGGGAGCCATGACGCAAAGTCTGCCAGCAGATCGGGGTCCGGGGCGGGCCCGACTGCTCATCGCCGGTGCAGCCAGCCGCGCAGGGGTGCCGGTGATGGCTAGAATTTCCGACCCGTTCAAGCGGCTGCTCCTCGGTCGCCGCTCCGTCGTCGTCGTCGACGGCAACACACTGGACACGACCTTGCAGCTGATGCTCTCCGCGCAACAGCTGTCCAAGGTGGGCGGGTTGGTCGCCAGTCCGGACGTGACGGTCGCGCGGACCCAACTCGACAGCGTCGCGTCCGCGTTCGGCACCCCGATCGTCGTACCGGTTCGCGACTTCACGCTTCCCGGCCCCGGTGGCCCGCTCCCGGTCCGGCACTACCGGGCCGACGCGGGCGCACCATTGCTGGTCTTCTTCCACGGTGGCGGTTTCGCCATCGGTGGCCTGGACACCCACGACGCCCTGTGCCGCCGCCTCAGCCACGACGCCGACGTGCACGTGCTGTCCGTCGACTACCGGTTGGCGCCCGAACACAAGGCGCCCGCCGCGGCCGACGACGCGTACGCGGCCTACCGCTGGGCGCTGGAGCACGCCACCGAGCTCGGCGCCGATCCCGACCGGGTGGCCGTGGGCGGTGACAGCGCCGGCGGCAACCTCGCCGCCGTGGTCACCCAGTCCGCTCGTGCCGACGGGATACGGCAGCCGGTGCTGCAGCTCCTGCTGTACCCGATCACCGATTTCGGCAGCACCACCGTGTCCAAGACGCTGTTCGCCGACGGCTACTTCCTGCGCAAGGCCGATATGGATTGGTTCCACGAGCACTACCTCGGCGGAAGCGGCATCGACGTCGCCGATCCGCGGGTGTCCCCGGCCCGAGCGGCCGATCTGTCCGGACTCGCACCGGCACTGGTGGCCACCGGCGGCTTCGATCCGCTGCGCGACGAGGGCCGCGCCTACGCGCAGGCGCTGGCCGCGGCCGGGGTACCCGTCGACTGGCGGGAGTACGGCTCGCTGGTGCATGCGTTCGCCAATTTCTTCCCGCTCGGAGGCGGCAGCGAGGCCGCCATCGCCGACCTGACGTCGGCGCTGCGGGCGCATCTGAGCCGGACCTGAGAAGCCCGCTCAG
Organism: Mycobacterium sp. P2_H7; assembly: GCF_056403275.1. Taxonomy (NCBI): domain Bacteria; kingdom Bacillati; phylum Actinomycetota; class Actinomycetes; order Mycobacteriales; family Mycobacteriaceae; genus Mycobacterium; species Mycobacterium sp. P2_H7. The sequence continues at coordinate 197,598 of NZ_JBFUFU010000011.1, forward strand.
GGACGCCGGTAAGCTGCACTCCGTGGCGAACAAACCCAAACGTCAGGCCAGTTACGACCTCAAGGCCGCCGACCGTAAGCGCAATCTGTTGATCCAGATCGGATTGGTCGCGGTCGTCGCCGTGTTCGCCTTTGCGCTGATCTTCTACATCGTGACGAACGGCGAGACGAAACCGACCTCGGGCGAGGCGAAGTCGGTCCGGGTGACGTCGAGCAAGCTGGTCACCAAGGACGGCACCTCCGAACCGAAGGCGGTGCTGTCGCTCTACGAGGACTTCCTGTGCCCGCATTGCGGCGCCTTCGAGAAGCAGTTCGGCCCGACGGTGAACAAGCTCATCGACAGCGGGGCCGTCGCCGCGGACTACTACATGGTCGCGATCCTCGACGCACCGAGTAACCAGAACTTCCCGTCGCGTGCGGGTGGCGCCGCCTACTGCGTGGCCGACGAGTCCGTCGACGCGTTCCGGCGTTTCCATGGCGCGATGTACGCGCAGCAGCCGAACGAGACCGCGCAGACCTTCCCGACGAACGAACAGATCATCGAGACGGCGCGCCAGGCCGGCGCAGCGGGCAAGGTGCCGGACTGCGTCACCAAGGGCAAGTACGTCGACCTGGTCCAGGGTCTGGCACAGGCCTCCAAGATCAACTCCACGCCGACAGTCCGGATCAACGGCGAGGACTACCAGTTCAGCACTCCCGAAGCGTTGGTCGCCAAGGTCAAGGAGATCGTCGGCGACGTGCCGGGGATGTCGTGACGACAGCCGCTTCTACCGACTCCGCCGAAGTGGAGGCGGTCGCCGACGGCGTTCGCCCCGCGAGCGCCTGGTGGGTCCTGATCGCCGGCATCGCCGGGCTGGCCGCGGCACTGACGTTGACGATCGAGAAGATCGAGATCCTGATCAACCCGGCCTATGTGCCGTCGTGCAGCATCAACCCGGTGCTGTCCTGCGGATCGGTGATGATCACCCCGCAAGCCTCGGCGTTCGGCTTCCCGAACCCGCTGATCGGCATCGTCGCGTTCAGCGTCGTCCTGGTCACCGGCGTGCTCGCGGTCGGCAGGGTCACCTTGCCGCGCTGGTACTGGATCGGACTGGCGATCGGCAGCGCCCTGGGCGTGGTGTTCATCCACTGGCTGATCTTCCAGAGCCTGTACCGGATCGGGGCGCTGTGCCCGTACTGCATGGTGGTGTGGGCCGTGACCATTCCGCTGTTCGTGGTGGCCGTGTCCATCGCGTTGCGAGCGGAGGCCGCCACCAACGGCGTCGCCCGCATCGTCTACCAATGGCGCTGGTCGCTGGTGGCGCTCTGGTTTATCTCACTTCTGCTGATGATCATGGTGAGATTCTGGAATTACTGGTCAACGCTTCTGTAACACCGGGGTTACGGCGGGAAAGTTAGGGTTCACCTCGTGATTTCCAAACTCTTGGTAGCCAACCGCGGTGAGATCGCCATTCGTGCGTTTCGGGCGGCCTACGAACTCGACATCGCCACCGTGGCGGTCTACGCCTACGAGGACCGTAATTCCCCGCACCGGTTGAAGGCCGACGAGTCCTACCAGATCGGCGAGGTCGGCCATCCGGTGCGGGCGTACCTGACGGTCGACGAGATCATCCGGGTCGCCCAGCACGCCGGGGCGGACGCGGTGTACCCGGGTTACGGCTTCCTCTCGGAGAACCCGGAACTCGCAGCGGCGTGTGCGCGCGCGGGCATCACCTTCGTAGGACCCGGTGCGCACGTGCTGGAGCTGACGGGCAACAAGTCCCGCGCGATCGACGCGGCGCGCGAGGCCGGGCTGCCCGTGCTGGCCTCGTCGGCGCCGTCGGCGTCGGTGGAGGAGCTGGTCGCGGCATCCGCGGACATGGAATTTCCCCTGTTCGTCAAGGCGGTCTCCGGCGGCGGTGGCCGCGGCATGCGCCGCGTCGTGGAACCGTCGGCGTTGGCCGAGGCCATCGAGGCGGCATCCCGGGAGGCCGAGTCGGCCTTCGGTGACCCGACTGTGTACCTCGAGCAGGCGGTACTCAACCCGCGTCACATCGAGGTGCAGATCCTGGCCGATGCCACCGGTGAGGTGATCCACCTCTTCGAGCGCGACTGCAGCGTGCAGCGCCGCCACCAGAAGGTCATCGAGCTGGCGCCCGCGCCCAACTTCAGCCAGGAGCTGCGGGACAAGATCTGTTCGGACGCAGTCGCTTTCGCACGCGGCATCGGGTACTTCTGCGCGGGCACGGTCGAATTCCTGCTCGACGAGCGCGGCCACCACGTGTTCATCGAGTGCAATCCGCGCATCCAGGTGGAGCACACGGTGACCGAGGAGATCACCGATGTGGACTTGGTGTCCTCGCAGCTGCGCATCGCGGCGGGGGAGACGCTGGCCGATCTCGGATTGCGCCAGGATTCCTTGCAGATCCGTGGCGCGGCCATGCAATGCCGGATCACCACCGAGGATCCCGCCAACGGTTTCCGGCCCGACACCGGCCGGATCACCGGTTACCGGTCCCCGGGTGGCGCGGGTATCCGTCTCGACGGTGGCACCAACCTGGGTGCCGAGATCAGCGCGCACTTCGATTCGATGCTGGTGAAGCTCACCTGCCGGGGCCGCGACTTCAGCGTGGCGGCGGCGCGGGCCAAGCGTGCGCTCGCCGAGTTCCGCATTCGCGGCGTGTCGACGAATATCCCGTTCCTGCAGGCGGTGATCGACGATCCCGATTTCCGCGAGGGCCGGGTCACCACGTCGTTCATCGACGACCGGCCTCAGCTGCTGACGGCGCACATTCCCGCCGACCGCGGCACCAAGATGCTCAACTACCTCGCCGAGGTGACGGTCAACTCACCGGATCGGGACCGCGAACGCGTCTACCCGCAGGACAAGCTGCCCGAAGTCGACCTGTCCACACCGCCCCCGAACGGCAGCAAGCAACGCCTCGTCGAGCTGGGCCCCGCCGGGTTCGCCACCTGGCTGCGCGACTCGCCGGCCGTCGGCGTCACCGACACCACCTTCCGGGATGCGCACCAGTCGTTGTTGGCGACGCGGGTCCGTACCTCCGGGCTGGTGAAGGTGGCACCCTATGTCGCACACACCATGCCGGAGCTGTTGTCCATCGAATGCTGGGGTGGGGCGACTTACGATGTGGCGCTGCGGTTCCTGAAGGAGGATCCGTGGGAGCGGCTGGCCGCGCTGCGTGAGGCGATCCCGAACATCTGTCTGCAGATGCTGCTGCGAGGGCGCAACACGGTGGGCTACACGCCGTACCCGGAGACCGTCACCAGCGCGTTCGTCGACGAGGCCACCCGCACCGGCGTGGACATCTTCCGCATCTTCGATGCGCTGAACAACGTCGATTCGATGCGGCCCGCGATCGATGCCGTGCGCGAAACCGGTTCTGCGGTGGCCGAAGTGGCGATGTCCTACACCGGTGACCTGTCGAATCCGGCCGAGACGCTCTACACCCTGGACTACTGGCTGCACCTGGCCGAGCAGATCGTCGACGCCGGGGCGCATGTGCTGGCCATCAAGGACATGGCGGGGCTGCTGCGGCCGCCCGCGGCCGCGACCCTGGTGTCGGCGCTGCGGTCACGGTTCGATCTGCCGGTGCACGTGCACACCCATGACACCCCCGGTGGGCAGCTGGCCACCTACACCGCGGCCTGGCAGGCCGGCGCGTCGGCCGTGGACGGCGCGGCTGCGCCGTTGGCGGGCACCACAAGTCAGCCCGCGCTGTCCTCGATCGTGGCGGCTGCGGCGCACACCTCCTTCGACACCGGATTGTCGCTGGATGCGGTCTGCGCCCTGGAGCCCTACTGGGAGGCGCTGCGCAGGGTCTACGCGCCGTTCGAGTCCGGCCTGCCCGCCCCGACAGGGCGGGTGTACACCCATGAGATCCCCGGCGGTCAGCTCTCGAACCTGCGGCAGCAGGCCATCGCGCTGGGACTCGGCGGCCAGTTCGAGCAGATCGAAGGGGCCTACGCCGGCGCGGACCGGGTGCTCGGGCGCCTGGTCAAGGTGACGCCGTCGTCCAAGGTGGTGGGGGATCTGGCGCTCGCGCTGGTCGGCGCCGGAGCCAGCGCCGATGACTTCGCCACGGATCCGGCCCGGTTCGACATCCCGGACTCGGTGATCGGGTTCCTGCGAGGCGAACTCGGAGACCCGCCCGGCGGATGGCCGGAACCGTTGCGCACCAAGGCCCTTGAAGGCCGTGCACCGGTCAAGCCGGAGGTCGCGCTGGCCGCGGAGGACGAGAAGGTCCTGGCCGAACCCGGCGCGTTGCGTCAGGCCACCCTGAACAGGTTGCTGTTCCCCGGACCGACCCGCGAGTTCGAGGCGCATCGCGAACTGTACGGCGACACATCGGGTTTGAGCGCCAACCAGTTCTTCTACGGCCTGCGCCACGGCGACGAGCACCGCATCCAGATCGAGAAGGGCGTCGACCTGATCGTCGGGCTGGAGGCCATCTCCGAGCCCGACGAGCGCGGTATGCGCACCGTCATGTGCATCATCAACGGGCAGCTGCGCCCGGTGCTGGTGCGCGACGAGTCGGTGGCGGCGGAAGTCCCGGCCGCGGAGAAGGCCGACAAGGCCAACCCCGAGCACGTCGCTGCACCGTTCGCCGGTGTGGTCACCGTCGGCGTCGCGGTAGGGGATGCCATCGAGGCGGGGCAGACCATCGCCACCATCGAAGCCATGAAAATGGAAGCCGCCATCACCGCGCCCAAGGCCGGGACCGTCAGCCGCGTGGCCGTCAGTGCCACCGCGCAGGTGGAGGGTGGGGACCTCCTGGTGGTGGTGGCAACCTGACTCGGATCGTTGCGGGGGCCTTTGGCGGGCGCCGGATCTCGGTGCCCGCCAAAGGGACTCGGCCCACCACCGACCGGGTCCGGGAATCGTTGTTCAACGTGCTCGCGGCTCGGGTGGATTTCGATGGCGCGGCGGTGCTCGACCTGTACGCGGGCTCCGGCGCGCTCGGCCTTGAGGCGTTGTCCCGGGGGGCCGCCTCCGCGTTGTTCGTGGAATCGGACCGTAAGGCCGCCGCGGTGATCACCGAGAACATCGCGACGTTGAAGGCCGCCGGCACCGTGCGGTGTGCGCCGGTGGCCAAGGTGCTCGCCGGCGGCGCCACCCGGCCTGCAGATCTGGTGTTCGCCGATCCGCCTTACGCGGTGGCCGCTGCCGATCTCGAGGCGGTGCTGGCCGACCTGCTGAAGCAGGGGTGGGTGACTGCAGGCGCGGTCGCCGTCGTCGAGCGGGCTGCGGGGGGGCCGGCGTTGAACTGGCCGCAGGGCTGGGAACCCTTCGATGATCGGCGTTACGGCGACACCCGCCTGGAGTTCGGCATCGCGTAACGTCACCCGACATGAGTGGCGCCGTCTGCCCAGGATCCTTCGACCCGGTGACCCTCGGTCACGTCGACATCTTCGAGCGGGCCGCCGCCCAGTTCGACGAGGTCGTGGTGGCGGTGCTGGTGAACCCGAACAAGAAGGGCATGTTCAGTGTCGAGGAACGGATCGAACTGATCCGTGAGTCGACGACGCACCTGTCGAACCTCCGCGTCGAGGCCGGCGGCGGCCTGGTGGTCGACTTCGTCAAGCAGCGTGGGCTGACCGCCATCGTGAAAGGCCTGCGTACCGGCACCGATTTCGAATACGAGCTGCAGATGGCGCAGATGAACCGCCATGTCGCCGGCGTGGACACCTTCTTCGTGGCGACCACCCCGCAGTACTCATACGTGTCGTCGTCGCTGGCCAAGGAGGTGGCGACCCTCGGCGGGGACGTCAGCGACCTGCTGCCGGCGCCAGTGAACGCCCGCTTGCAGGCAAAGCTGCGCGGGTAGGACTGCGCGACACACCGCAGCAAAACCGAGTCACAGGCGTAACACCAGGCACACTGGTCACTAACAACTACGCCTGGAGGGTGTTGCCGTGTACCGAGTGTTTGAGGCGCTTGACGAACTCAGTGCAATTGTCGAGGAAGCACGCGGCGTGCCGATGACGGCCGGTTGCATGGTGCCCCGCGGCGATGTCCTGGAGCTGCTCGACGACATCAAGGACGCCATCCCCGGCGAACTCGACGACGCCCAGGATGTGCTCGATGCGCGCGACGGCATGCTCGACGAGGCACGCCAGCACGCCGATTCGACGGTGTCCTCGGCCAATGCCGAGGCCGACTCCCTGCTCAACCACGCGCGCAGCGAAGCCGACCGGATGGTGTCCGAGGCCAAGGCCGCGGCCGACCGGATGGTGCATGAGGCCCGCGCCCACGCCGAACGCACGGTGACCGAATCGCGCGAGGAAGCGGCGCGTATCAACGCCGCGGCCAAGCGCGAATACGAGGCCAGCACCGGCCGGGCCAAGTCCGAGGCGGACCGGCTGATCGAGAACGGCAACATCTCCTACGAGAAGGCCGTGCAGGAAGGCATCAAGGAGCAGCAGCGGCTGGTCTCGCAGACCGAGATCGTCCAGACCGCCACCGCCGAGGCCACCCGCCTGGTGGACTCCGCGCATGCCGAGGCCGACCGGTTGCGCGGCGAGTGCGACATCTACGTCGACAGCAAGCTCGCCGAGTTCGAGGACTACCTCAACGGCACCCTGCGTTCGGTGAGTCGCGGCCGCCACCAGCTGCGGACCGCCGCGGGCACCCACGATTACGTGACGCGCTCCGCTTAACCAGCTCGTTTCCGACGTCATGGTCGTTCCCGCTCGCCGGGGGCGACCATGACGTCAGTTTTGCGTCGGCGCGATGCTCAGAGCTGGCCGTGCCGGGGCGGGAACGTCCCGGACAGCGTGTAGCGACCGATGTGCTGCACCTTCCAGCGCGTCGCATCGTGCAGCGTGTGGGTGCGGGCATCACGCCAGTACCGCGACAGGTTCGCCGAGCCCGAGGCGCTGCGGGTACCACCGAGTTCGAACAACGCGCTCGACGCCTCCAATGACGCCCGGGTGGCAGCCACCTTGGCGACCGCCACGGCGACCGACGCCTCGGCCGCGGTGTCCGCGTTCAGGTCTGCGGTCGCGGCGTCCACCGCCCGGCCCGCCTCGGTCAGCAGGGCCTGCGCGCCGCGGACCGTCACGGTGAGATTGCCCGCCACCTGAATCAGCGTCGGGTCGTCGACGGCTGCCGATACGTCGGACTCGAAGTGGGGCCGCGCCTTGGCGGCCTGCCGAACGCCCTCGGCCAGTGCGGCCGTGGCGATCCCGACATCCAGGGCGGTGTGCAACAACTGCGCCCGCGCACCGTAGACGCTCGGCCGACCGAAGATCGGCGTGAACGGCACCACCTGCGCGGCCGGCACCGCGACATCATCGAGTGTCACCGTGCCCGACGCGGTGGTGCGCTGGCCCATCCCGTCCCAGTCGTCCACGACGGTCAGCCCCGGCGCGTCCGCGGGAACGAAGGCCAGCGCCTTCGGCGTCGACGAGGTCGGGGTCTCGGCCGGATTCTCGGGCAGCGAAGCCCGCACGATCACCCAGTCGGCGAAAAGCGCACCGGTGGAATAGAACTTGCGCCCCGATAGCACGTAGTCGCCGCCGTCGGTCGCTGTCAGCGTGGTGGCGTCGACATCGATGGGTCCCGAGCGTTCCGACTGGGCGTTGGCGAAAAGTGCGCCGTCGAGCACCAACGCGTAGAAGAAACCCTGCTGGGCCGGAGTGCCCTGCAGCCGCACCGCCTCGAGGAAGGTGTAGTGCGAGTGCGGGATCTGGGCCAGGGAGGCGTCGGCGTGCGCCAGCAGCCGGAACACCTCGGCGATCACCGAGGCCGGCGCGTCGATACCGCCGTGTTCGACGGGCACCGACAAGGCAAGCAGCCCAGCCTCTTTGAGGGCCTGCACCGGCTCATGGGGCAGGTGGCGGTCCGCGTCGCGCGCACCGGCATCGTCGGCGAAGACTTTCGACAGATCGGCGGCGACGGTCAGCGCGTGGTCGGCATCGAGGATGCGCGCCGTCACCGCGCCGAGCCCACGAACGGGATCGACACGCTGGGCGCCTCCTCGGAGCCGGCGTTGAACAGGCCGCGCTCACGCAGGACCGGCACCACGCCCTCGCCGAACCAGAAGAGTTCCTCCAGGTGTGGGTAGCCGGAGAAGATGAACTCATCGATGCCGATCTCGGCGTACTCCGCGATCCGGTCCGCCACCTCGGTGTGGCTGCCGACCAGGGCGGTACCGGCGCCGCCGCGCACCAGGCCCACGCCCGACCACAGGTTCGGCGCGATCTCCAGGCTGCGGGCGTCGTTCCAGGTGCCGTCGGCCCGGTTGGCCTCGTGCAGGGCCAGCATCCGGCGCTGGCCTTCGGACTGGCTGCGGGCCAGCCCGGCCTGCGCGGCGCGCACGGTGTCCTCATCGAGGGCGGCGACCAGCTTGTCGGCCTGCGCCCAGGCCTCTTCGGAGGTGTCGCGCGAGATGGTGTGCAGCCGGATCCCGAAGCGCAGCTTGCGGCCCGCAGCCTCGGCCTCGGAGCGGATCCAGGCAATTTTCTCGGCGACCGCGGCGGGCGGCTCACCCCAGGTGAGGTAGACGTCCGAATGCCGGGCCGCCACCGGGCCGGCGGCCTTCGAGCTGCCCCCGAAGTACAACGGCGGCACCGGATTCGGCGGGACCGCCAGGGTTGCCTCTTCGACGTCGATGTACTCGCCCTTATGGGTCACCGTCTCGCCGGCCCACAGCCGGCGCACCACGTCGAGGAATTCGTCGCAGCGCTGGTACCGGGCGTCCTTGTCCAAGTGGTCACCGAATGCCCGCTGCTCGTGCGCCTCGCCGCCGACGACGACGTTGAGCAGCAGGCGCCCCGGGGCGTGCCGGGCAAAGGTGGCCGCCATCTGCGCCGACAGGGTGGGGCTGACCAGACCCGGCCGGAACGCCACCAGGAAGGCCAGCGACGTGGTCTCCCGCGCGAGCAGGGCCGCGGTGATGAACGCGTCCTCGCACCACGCGCCGGTGGGGATGAGGGCGCCGGTGAAGCCGAACCGTTCGGCGCTACGCACGATCGACGCCAGATAGTCGATGGTGGCCTCCCGGTCACCCCCGGCCGCGCCGGCCGGTGTGCCGTGGCCACCGCCGACGATGAGGCGGCTGTCGCCGTAGGTGGGCAGGAACCAGTGCAGCTTCACAGTCACGGCTCGAGTATCGGTGTCCGCGGCGATCGGTCGTGCCGGATGCCGTGCGGATCGAGCCGCATCACCGACCTCACCGGCCACAGCGGAGCCGGCGAATAAAAATCTCGGTGATCGAGTTTCGGCCCCGGTCGGCGGTGATCCGCACCAAAGTAAGATCAGCGCCATGGCCGCCTCGAATCCCCTCGTCATCGACATCTCGCGGCTGGGGCGCCGTCCCGGCTCGATGATCACGGTGCAGGAGACGGTGCCCGCTCCGTTCCGGATCGGTCTGGACCTCATCCGCATCGACGAGGGTGCGCCGATGGAGCTGGACCTGACGTTGCAATCCGTGTCCGAAGGGGCGCTGGTGACGGGCACGGTGTCGGCACCCACGACCGGTGAGTGCGTGCGCTGCCTGGAACCGGTGACCGGACACGTGAGCATCGACCTCACCGAACTGTTCGCCTATCCCGGCAGCACCACCGAGGAGACCACCGAGGAAGACGAAGTCGGGCACGTCGTCGACGACCGGGTGGACCTGGAACAGCCGATCCGGGACGCGGTCGGTCTGATGCTGCCGTTCTCCCCGGTCTGCCAGGAGGACTGCGCCGGTCTGTGCCCGGACTGCGGTATCGCACTGGCCTCGGCCGAACCCGGCCATCAGCACGAGAAGATCGATCCCCGCTGGGCCAAGCTGGCCACGCTCAAAGACGAGATCGAGGGCCCCGGGGCGCAGGCGTGACCGTCGACCGCACCAAATTGCTCGGCTCGCTCGGTGTCGCGCTGTCCGACGATCTGCTCACCGTCGCATTGACCCATCGCAGCTACTCCTACGAGAACGGCGGCCTGCCGACCAACGAGCGCCTGGAGTTCCTGGGCGACGCGGTGCTCGGGCTGACCATCACCGAGGAGCTCTACCACCGCCACCCCGACCGCGCCGAGGGCGACCTCGCCAAGCTGCGGGCCAGCATCGTGAACACCCAGGCGCTGGCCGATGTGGGCCGCGGGCTGGGGGAGCACGGCCTGGGCGCGTACCTGCTGCTGGGCAAGGGCGAGGAGACGTCCGGCGGTGCCGACAAGTCCAGCATCCTCGCCGACGGCGTCGAATCCCTTTTGGGCGCAATCTATATCGAGCACGGTAACGTCGTGGCCCGGGACGCCATCCTGCGGTTGTTCGCGGGCCTGCTCGACACCGCGCCCACACTGGGCGCAGGCCTGGACTGGAAGAGCAGCCTGCAGGAACTGACGGTCGCCCGCGGGATGGGTGCCCCGTCGTATGCGGTCACCTCCGAAGGGCCCGACCACGACAAGCAATTCACCGCGGTCGTCGTGGTCGCCGCCGCCGAACACGGCAAGGGCGTGGGCCGCACCAAGAAAGAGGCCGAACTCAAAGCCGCGGCAGCCGCCTGGAATGCCCTCAAGGATGCCTGAGCTCCCCGAGGTCGAGGTGGTGCGGCGCGGACTGGACGCCCACATCGTCGGCCGCCGTATCGCCGAGGTGCAGGTGCTGCATCCGCGGGCCGCGCGCCGTCACGACGGCGGACCCGCCGACCTGGCGGCCCGCCTGCGCGACACCACGATTGCGGGCACCGGCCGGCGCGGAAAGTACCTGTGGCTCACGCTCGACAGCGGCGACGCACTGGTGGTGCATCTGGGTATGAGCGGGCAGATGCTGTTGGGGCCGGTTCCCAACCCCGGTCATCTGCGGATCGCCACGGTCCTCGATGACGGCACCGAACTGAGCTTCGTCGATCAGCGCACGTTCGGGGGCTGGATGGTGACCGAGATGGTCGGCCCCGAGGGCGCGGCAGACGGGGTGCCGCTGCCCGTCGCACACATCGCCCGCGACCCGCTGGACCCGGACTTCGACCGCGACGGGGTGGTAACGGTGTTGCGCCGCAAGCACTCCGAGATCAAGCGGCAGCTGCTGGATCAGACCGTGGTGTCCGGCATCGGCAACATCTACGCCGACGAGGCCCTGTGGCGGGCGCAGATCTACGGCGGCCGGCTGGCCTCGGGGCTGCCGCGCAAGCAACTTGCCGCGGTGCTCGACGCGGCCGCCGAGGTGATGACGTCCGCGTTGGGTCAGGGCGGCACCTCATTCGACTCGCTGTACGTCAATGTCAACGGTGAGTCGGGATACTTCGACCGCTCGCTGGATGCCTACGGCCGGGTGGATCTGCCGTGCCGGCGCTGCGGCGCGGTGATGCGGCGGGAGAAGTTCATGAACCGCTCGTCGTTCTACTGCCCGAAATGCCAACCGCCGCCACGCGTGCGGCGCTCGGCCACCTGACTACTTCTTCTTGTTGAATTCCGTCGCCGCGGACATGCAGACCTTCCACTCGCCGGATTCCTTGCGGAAGTAGGCGGTGTCGAAGGGGCCGCCGGCGTTCATGTGCGCAGAGGCCACCTCACCTCGCACCTTGATGTCGGTCGCGGTCACCTCGGTCTTCGGCGCACTGTTGGGCACCTCGATGCCCCCGAGGATCTCACCGAGTTGGCCGAGCGCGCCGAACATCCCGGCCTCTGCCTTACAGAAGTACTGCGCCATGTCGGCGAACTTGCCCGTGCTGCCTGCCGCGTTGAAATCCTTGACCAGTTGCTGGATTTCGGATTCGTCTTTCGACACCGCGGGGGTGTCGTTCGCGCGGAACAGCAGCACCCCGCCGATGACGAGTGCGATGACCAGGACGACCGCGGCGATGCTGCCGCCGATGAGCCAGCCGCGGCGGCGCTTGGGCGGGGGCGGCGCCGGATACGGGTACTGATAGGCGTAACCCTGCTGCGGCGGATAGCCGTATTGCGGCGGCGCGCCGTACTGCGGGTCGCCGTATTGCGGATATGCGGGATACGGCACGGCGGGGGGTTGCTGCTGTGGGTCCCAGCCTGGTTGCCCCGGCTGCCATCCTGGTTCCGAAGGCGGGTAATACGTCACGGTGATTGCTCCTGGAGGTGTTGCACCTCACCCTAACGCGGGGTAGGGCCCGCAGCGGGGAACCGCACGTAGCGGGTACTAATGACGGCATGACAGAACTGTGGGTCGAGCGCACCGGGGTGCGCCGCTACACCGGTCGCAGCACCCGTGGCGCCGAGGTGCTCGTCGGATCCGAAGACGTAGACGGTGTGTTCACCCCGGGCGAGCTGATGAAGATCGCGCTGGCCGCGTGCAGCGGCATGAGCAGCGACCAGCCGCTGCGCCGCCGGCTCGGCGACGACTACGCCGCCACCCTCCGGGTGTCGGGGGCCGCCGACCGTGAGCAGGAGCGTTACCCGCTGCTGGAGGAGAAGCTGGAGGTCGACCTGTCCGGATTGTCCGAGGACGAGGTCAAACGCCTGCTGGTGGTGGTCGAGCGGGCCATCGATCAGGTCTGCACCGTGGGGCGCACCCTGAAGTCGGGCACCGAGGTGAAGTTCGAGATCTCGCATGAGCGCCCAGCCTGACGTCCGTCTGAACGCCTGGGTGCACGGCCAGGTGCAGGGTGTCGGCTTCCGGTGGTGGACCCGCTCGCGGGCCTTGGAACTGGGCCTGGCGGGCTTCGCCTCGAACCGCCCGGACGGCCGCGTCTACGTCGTTGCACAGGGCCCGCGGGCCGCCTGCGAGCGGCTGCTGGAGCTGCTGCAGGGCGGTGACACCCCGGGTACGGTCGACACCGTGGTCGCGGACTGGGCCGACGCGGGCGAGCAGATCCCGGGCTTCACCGAGCGTTAACCGCCGCGACGGTAGGGTTACCCGTCATGCATTTGAAGAGTCTGACGCTGAAGGGCTTCAAATCCTTCGCCGCGGCGACGACTCTGCGCTTCGAGCCGGGGATCACCTGCGTCGTCGGGCCCAACGGCTCGGGTAAATCCAACGTCGTCGACGCCCTGACCTGGGTGATGGGCGAGCAGGGCGCCAAGACGTTGCGCGGCGGCAAGATGGAAGACGTCATCTTCGCCGGCACGTCCACCCGTGCGCCGCTGGGCCGTGCCGAGGTCACCGTGACCATCGACAACTCCGACAACGCGCTCCCCATTGAGTACTCCGAGGTGTCCATCACCCGTCGGATGTTCCGCGACGGTGCCGGTGAGTACGAGATCAACGGCAGCAGTTGCCGTTTGATGGACGTGCAGGAACTGCTCAGCGACTCCGGCATCGGCCGCGAGATGCACGTCATCGTCGGGCAGGGCAAGCTCTCCGAGATCCTGGAATCCCGCCCGGAGGACCGCCGCGCCTTCATCGAAGAGGCCGCCGGGGTGCTCAAGCACCGCAAGCGCAAAGAGAAGGCGGTCCGCAAGCTCGACTCGATGCAGGCCAACCTGGCCCGGCTCACCGACCTCACCACCGAGCTGCGTCGTCAGCTCAAGCCGCTGGGCCGCCAGGCCGAGATGGCGCGCCGCGCCCAGACCATCCAGGCCGACCTGCGCGATGCCCGGCTGCGGCTGGCCGCCGATGACCTGCTGACCCGGCAGACCGAGTTCAACGACACCAATCAGGCCGAGACGACGCTGCGCCGCGAACATGACGACGTCACCACCCGGCTGGAGGCGGCAAGCCTCGAGCTGACCGCCCACGAGTCGGCGGTGTCGGATCTGTCCGAGCGAGCCGACACGGCTCAGCAGACCTGGTTCCGGCTGTCTGCGCTGGCCGAACGGGTGAGCGCGACGGTGCGGATCGCCACCGAGCGCACCCAATTGCTGGACTCCGCGCCGGACACGACACCGGGTCGCGACCCCGAGGCGCTGGAGGCCGAGGCCGACCTGGTCGCCGAGGAGGAACGCCAACTGCTGGAGGAGCTCGAAGAGTCGCGGTACACGCTGGAGTCGGCCCGCGCCGAGCTCGCCGAGCGTGAACGGGTGGCCGCCGAGGCCGAACGCGCCCAGCGCGCCGCGGCCCGCGCCGAGGCCGACCGCCGCGAAGGGCTGGCCCGGTTGTCCGGGCAGGTCGACACGATGCGCTCCCGCGTGGAGTCGACCGACGAGAGCATCGCCCGGCTGGCCGCGCGGATCGAGGAGTCGGCCGCCCGGGTCGAACACGCCCAGGCGGCGTTCGAACTGGTGCAGGCCAAGGTGGGTGAGCTCGACGAGGGCGAGGTCGGCCTCGATGATCACCACGACCGGTCGGTGACGGCGCTGCGGCTGGCCGACGAGCGCGTCGCCGAACTGCAGGCGGCCGAGCGGGGCGCCGAGCGTCAGGTGGTGTCGCTGCAGGCCCGCATCGACGCGCTGGCGGTCGGGTTGGATCGTAAGGACGGCGCCGCGTGGCTCACTGAGAACCACAGTGCCGATGGGCTTTTCGGCACCGTGGCCAAGCTGCTGCGGGTGCGCTCCGGATTCGAGGTGGCGATCGCCACGGTGCTGGGCTCGGCCGCCGACGCCCTGGCGGCCGAGAACAACGGCGCCGCGCGTGCCGCCGTGGCCGCGCTGAAGGAAGCCGACGGCGGCCGGGCGGCGATCGTGTTGGGGGACTGGCCGCTCCGGCCGCGACCCGACACCGGCGCGTTGCACCACGGTGCGCAGTGGGCCGTCGACCTGGTCGAGATACCGGACCGGCTGCGCGGCGCGATCACCGCGATGCTGGCCGACGTGGCTGTTCTCGAGGACCTGTCCGCTGCGCTGGAACTCGTTGCCGCCCAACCACATCTGCGGGCGGTCACCGTCGAGGGCGACCTGGTCGGGGCGGGCTGGGTCAGTGGTGGTTCGGATCGCAAGGTGTCCACCCTGGAGATCGCATCGGAGATCGACAAGGCGCGCGCCGAGCTGGCGACGGTGGAGCGCCAGAGCGGCGAGCTGTTGGCCGCACTCTCCGGTGCCAAGCAGGAGCAGAACGCGCGCCAGGACGCCGCCGAGCACGCGCTGGCCGCGCTGAACGAGTCCGATGCCGCGATCTCGGCGATCTACGAGCAGCTCGGCCGGCTGGGCCAGGAGTCCCGCAATGCCGACGCCGAATGGCAGCGCCTGATCAAACAGCGCGACGAGCTGGAAACCGGTCGCGCCGCCACCGTCGAAGAACTCACCGAGCTCGAGACCAGGCTGAACAACGCGCAGGAAGAGCCGATGTTCGAGGTCGAACAGGTGGACCGGCAGGAGCACACCGTGGCCGCCGACGCGGCACGCTCCACCGAGGTGGAGGCGCGGCTGGCGGTCCGGACCGCCGAGGAACGGGCGAATGCCGTTCGCGGCCGGGCGGATTCGCTGCGCAGGTCGGCCGCCGCGGAACGCGAGTCGCGGGCACGCGCGCTGCGGGCCAGGGAGGCGCGCGAGTACGCGGCGACCGTGGCCGCCGCGGTCTCAGAATCGGGCCGGTTGGTCGCCGCCCGGCTGGCCGAAGCGGTCGCCGCGGCGTCCCGCATCCGCGACGAGCTGGCCACCGAGCGTCAGCTGCGCGGCCAGGCGCTGGGCAGGGCCCGCACCGAGGTCACCGAACTGAGTGCCAGGATCACCGCGCTGACCGATTCGCTGCACCGCGACGAGGTCGCCAAAGCCCAAGCGGCCCTTCGGATCGAGCAACTGGAACAGCAGGCCCTCGAACAGTTCGGGCTGGCGGCCGCCGACCTGATCGCCGAGTACGGCCCGCAGGTGGCGCTGCCACCCACCGAACTGGAGATGGCCGAATACGAGCAGGCCAAGGAACGCGGTGAGCAGGTGACCGCGCCGGCGCCCATGCCGTTCGACCGACCCACCCAGGAACGCCGGGCGAAGAAGGCCGAGCGCGAACTGTCCGAACTGGGCCGGGTGAATCCGCTGGCGCTGGAGGAGTTCGCCGCGCTGGAGGAGCGCTACAACTTCCTGTCCACCCAGCTGGAGGACGTCAAGGCCGCCCGCAAGGACCTGATGGATGTCATCGAGGACGTCGACGCGCGCATCCTGACGGTGTTCGCCGAGGCCTACGCCGATGTGGAGCGCGAGTTCACCCAGGTGTTCTCGTCGCTGTTCCCGGGCGGCGAGGGCCGGCTGCTGCTGACCAATCCGGACGACATGCTGACCACCGGCATCGAGGTCGAGGCACGCCCGCCGGGCAAGAAGGTCAAGCGGTTGTCGCTGCTGTCCGGCGGCGAGAAG
This sequence comes from Mycobacterium sp. P2_H7, assembly GCF_056403275.1. Classification (NCBI taxonomy): domain Bacteria; kingdom Bacillati; phylum Actinomycetota; class Actinomycetes; order Mycobacteriales; family Mycobacteriaceae; genus Mycobacterium; species Mycobacterium sp. P2_H7. The sequence continues at coordinate 213,717 of NZ_JBFUFU010000011.1, forward strand.
TCGCTGACCGCGGTGGCGATGCTGGTGGCCATCTTCCGGGCCCGGCCGTCACCGTTCTACATCATGGACGAGGTCGAGGCGGCGCTCGACGATGTGAACCTGCGCCGGCTGCTGGGCCTGTTCGAGCAGCTGCGGGAGAAATCCCAGCTGATCGTCATCACCCACCAGAAGCCGACCATGGAGATCGCCGACGCGCTCTACGGCGTGACGATGCAGGGCGACGGCATCACCCAGGTGATCTCGCAACGGATGCGCGGCGAGGAACTGGTCACCGCCACTCCGTAGCGGTGACGCCGCTCTCGCGCAGCGCGGCCAGGTCGGCCGCACCGCAGCCGTGCAGGCAGATGCGCAACTCGGCGATGAAGCGCGCCAGCCAATCCGTCACTGCCGCAGCCGATTCGATCGCGGGCACCAGCAGCGGACGGGCGATGGCCACCACGTCGGCGCCGAGGGCGATGGCCTTCGCGGCGTCCATCCCGGTGCGGATGCCGCCGGAGGCCACCAGCGGCATGCCCGGCAGCGTGCGGCGCACCTCCACCAGGGCCTGGGCGGTGGGGATGCCCCACTCGGCCAGTTCCGGATCGTTGATCCGGCCGTAGCGGACGAACTGTTCCACCCGGGCCCACGACGTGCCCCCGGCGCCCGCCACGTCGACCGCGGCGATCGGGACGTCGGCCAGGTGCGCCGCGGCGGCCGCCCCGATTCCGTGGCCCACCTCCTTGAGCAGCACCGGGTACCCGATGGCGGTGGCGAGTTCGCGCAACCGCTGCACCGAGCCGGTGAAATCGGTGTCACCGCCCCGCTGCACCGCCTCCTGCAGCGGATTGGTGTGCACGGCAAGGGCATTGGCTCCGACCCGGCCCAGCGCGGCCCTCAGTTCGGGCACCACGTCGGGACCCAGTTGGGCCAGCCCGATGTTGCCGACCAGGAGCACGTCGGGCGCGACGTCGCGGACCTGGAACGTCGGTGCCAGGTCGTCGCCGAGCATGACCCGCTGCGAGCCGAGCATCATGCCGATGCCCAGTTCTTGGGCGGCCGCGGCGAGGTGGCGGTTGATGGTGCCGGACAGTTCGGAGCCGCCCGTCATCGACCCGATCAGCACCGGCGCCCGCAACCCGACGCCGAGGAATTCGGTGCTCAGGTCGATCTCGGCCAGGCTGGTCTGGGTGAGCGCGTTGTAGGGCAGGCGGTACCGCTCCAGGCCGGTGCGCACCGTCTGATATTCGACGGGCTCGGACAGGCAGACGTCGATATGACGCCGTTTACGCACTTGGAGGCCGTCCGCGGGGTGAGTCGAGAAGCCGGGGCCGATCGTCATGCTGCCGCCCTGAGACAATGGCGGCGTGTCAGATGCTCTGTGGATCGCACTTGCGGTCATCGCCGTTCTGGTTGTCGCTGCGCTGGTTGTCGGGCTGGTGCGCTACCGGCGCCGGCAGATCAGCCTATCCAAGCAGGACACCGCCACCCCGATCGATCGTTCCGGCGGATACACCGCCGCGTCCGGGATCACGTTTGCCGAGGCTCCGACGAAGTCGGAGCCCGTCGATGTAGCACCGACGAAGTCGGATGTAGCACCGACGAAGCCGGATGTAGCACCTCCTCCGACGGGAACGGGGCTGCCGGGGGTGGGCGACGACGCCGCGGTGCCCTGGGACGCGCCGAAACGCACCATCTCCAACGTCCAGTTGCCCGAGCCGCCCGTCGAGGTGGCCGAGCCCGAACCCGAGACCATCCCGGAGCCGGAGCCCGAGCCGGAGCCGGAGCCCGAGCCCGCTCCGGTCGTCGAGGAGATCGCCCCCGGCGAAGGCCGCCTGGAGCGGCTGCGCGGTCGACTTGCGAAATCGCAGAACACGCTGGGCCGCGGTGTGCTCGGCCTGCTCGGCGGCGGCGATCTGGACGAGGAATCGTGGGAGGAGATCGAGGACACCCTGCTGATCGCCGACCTCGGCCCCGTCGTCACCCAATCCGTGGTGGCTGCGCTGCGCGAGAAGATGGCCAGTGCCGGGGTGCGCACCGAGGCCGACGCCCGTGCCGTGCTCAAGGAGGTACTGGTGGCCGCGCTGCGGCCAGAACTGGACCGCTCCATCCGCGCGCTGCCGCACGCCGACAAACCGTCGGTGCTGCTGGTCGTCGGGGTGAACGGCACCGGCAAGACCACCACGGTCGGCAAACTGGCCCGTGTGCTCGTCGCTGACGGCCGCCGCGTCGTGCTCGGCGCCGCCGACACCTTCCGGGCCGCCGCCGCCGACCAGCTGCAGGCCTGGGCTTCCCGCGTGGGTGCCGACGTGGTCCGCGGTCCCGAGGGTGCCGACCCGGCGTCGGTGGCGTTCGACGCCGTGGACAAGGGCATCGCGGCGGGCGCCGACGTCGTCGTGGTGGACACCGCGGGACGGCTGCACACCAAGACCGGTCTGATGGACGAACTGGGCAAGGTCAAACGCGTCGTCGAGAAGCGCGCCAAGGTGGACGAGGTGCTGCTCGTGCTGGACGCCACCATCGGCCAGAACAGCCTGCCGCAGGCCAAGGTCTTCGCCGAGGTCGTGGACATCACCGGTGTGGTGCTGACCAAACTGGACGGAACCGCCAAGGGCGGCATCGTGTTCCGGGTACAGCAGGAACTCGGTGTCCCGGTGAAGCTCGTCGGCCTCGGTGAGGGGCCCGACGACCTCGCCCCGTTCGAGCCCTCCGCATTCGTCGACGCGCTTCTCGGATAGGTCTGCGCGCGGCGAATCCGCAGCGCGTAACACCGGGGAAACGAAACCGGCCGATCCGTTCACGTGCCCGAAACGCCAGCGCGTCGTCGGCGAAACAACTACTCAGCAGAGTTCCCTACCAGGTCAACGGTGCCTAACCGTGGCATGTCGAAGGAGGAAGCTGGGAGTGGACGGATTTCCGATAATGGGTCAGCCGGACACGGGTGACACGGCATGGATGCTCGCCAGTGCCGCACTCGTGCTGCTGATGACGCCTGGTCTGGCGTTCTTCTACGGCGGCATGGTGCGCGCCAAGGGTGTGCTGAACATGCTCATGATGAGCATCAGCTCCATGGGTGTGGTCACCGTGTTGTGGGTGCTCTACGGCTACTCGCTGGCCTTCGGCAACGACAAGTTCAACCTGTTCGGTGACCCGACGCAGTACTGGGGTCTGAAGGGGTTGATCGGCGGTAACGCCACGGCCGCCGTGGCGGCCGATCCCGCCACAGGAGTCGAGGCCGCCGACGCGGTGAACATCGCGTTGTTCGGCACGATCCCGCAGACGGTCTTCGTCGCCTTCCAGTTGATGTTCGCCATCATCACCGTCGCCCTGATCTCGGGCGCGGTGGCCGACCGGTTGAAGTTCGGCGGCTGGCTGCTGTTCTCGGGGCTGTGGGCCACCTTCATCTACTTCCCCGTCGCGCACTGGGTGTTCGCGTTCGACGGCTACACCGGTGAGTACGGCGGCTGGATCGCCAACAAGCTCAAGGCAATCGACTTCGCCGGCGGTACCGCGGTGCACATCAACGCCGGTACGGCCGGTCTGGTGCTGGCGATCATCCTGGGCAAGCGGCTGGGCTGGCCGGGCACTCCGATGCGGCCGCACAACCTGCCGTTCGTGATGCTGGGCGCAGGCCTGCTGTGGTTCGGCTGGTACGGCTTCAACGCCGGATCCGCCACCAACTCGGGTGGTTTGGCCGGTGCAACGTTCGTCACCACCACGGTGGCCACCGCGGCCGCGATGCTGGCCTGGTTGCTCACCGAGCGGATCCGTGACGGCAAGGCCACCTCGCTGGGTGCGGCGTCGGGCATCGTGGCCGGTCTGGTCGCCATCACCCCGTCCTGCTCCTCGGTGAACGTGGTCGGCGCCTTGGTGATCGGCGTGGTCGCCGGTGTGCTCTGCGCGCTGGCCGTCGGCCTGAAGTACAAGCTGGGCTTCGACGATTCGCTCGACGTGGTGGGTGTCCACCTGGTCGGCGGCATCATCGGAACGCTCATGGTGGGCGTCATTGCGACACCCGACGCCGGTGCCGGCGTGGAGAGCATCATCTACGGTGGCAGCTTCGACCAGTTGTGGCGACAGGCCGTCGGCGCGGGTGCGGTTCTTCTCTATTCGGCCATTGGTACAGCTATCTTGGCGTTGATCGTGAAATACACCATTGGCCTGCGTCTGGATAAAGAAGAGGAGGCCTCCGGCATCGACGAGTCCGAGCACGCGGAAAGCGGGTACGACTTCGTGGCTGTCGGAACCGGTTCTGTTCTTGGTCGTCACGGCGCGGAGGGATGAGGAAAATGAAGCTGATTACTGCGATCGTCAAACCGTTCACCCTGGAAGACGTCAAAACCGGTCTGGAGCAGACGGGCATCCTCGGGATGACCGTCAGCGAGGTCCAGGGTTACGGCCGTCAGAAGGGCCACACCGAGGTGTACCGCGGCGCGGAGTACTCCGTGGACTTCGTACCGAAGGTGCGGGTCGAGGTCGTCGTGGACGACTCCGCCGTCGACAAGGTCGTGGACGTCATCGTCCAGGCCGCCCGCACCGGCAAGATCGGTGACGGCAAGGTGTGGGTCAGCCCGGTGGACACCGTTGTGCGGGTGCGCACCGGTGAGCGTGGGGCCGACGCCCTCTGATCCGCACGTGAGCTGAGGGGGTGCTCTCCCGGCCAATGTAGTTGTTGACCGATAACAGGTATGGCCGGGGGAGGACCGAGATGACAGAGCAGACACCACACGATCCCGCTGCCGGGGCGTCCCGTTGGGAGGCGCCGGCAGCGGGATCGCTGCGTCCGGCAACGGATCTGGCCAAGGCGTCCGCTCAACTGTTGACCTCCGGTGGGCGCCAGCTGGATTCGGCGGCCTTGCGGGCCGCCCTGCTCGACCTCAACGAATTCTGGCTCACCACCAAGGCGACCGAGATCGGTATCACCCCGACCAGTGGTTTCGCGATCGTGGCCACCGGCGGTCTGGGCCGCGGCGAGTTCCTGCCGTACTCCGACCTGGATCTGACGCTGTTGCACGACAACATGCCGGTCGAGATCGTCAGCCAGGTCGCCGATCTGCTGTGGTACCCGTTGTGGGACGGGAATATTCGCATCGACCACAGCGTCCGCACGGTGCCGGAGGCGCTCAAGGTCGCCGGCGAGGATGTGTCCGCCGGCCTGGCGATGCTCGACGCCAGGCACATCGCAGGAGATCAGGAGCTGTCGTCGCTCTTGGTCGGCGGTGCGCGGCGGCAATGGCGCACCGGTATCGCCCCGCGGTTCGACGAACTGGTCGAACACGCCCAGGCGCGGTGGCAGCGCAGCGGTCAGATCGCGCACCGGGCCGAACCGGATCTGAAGAACGGTCGCGGCGGGCTCCGGGATGTGCAGCTGCTCAACGCCTTGGCCATCGCGCAGCTGGCCGACGTCTATCCCAGCCGGCTGCTGGCCTCGCCGACGGGCACCCTCGGTGAGGCGCATCTTGCGCTGCTGAACGTGCGCACCGAACTGCACCGCATTTCGGGCCGCGGCCGTGAACAGGTGCTCGCGCAGTACGCCGACGAGATCGGCGCGTCGCTGCGCATCGGGGACCGGTTCGATCTGGCCCGGATGCTCTCCGATGCCGCACGCACCGTCAGCTACTACGTGGATGCCGGTATCCGCACGGCCGGAAATGCCTTGCCTCGACGAGGTTTCGCCGCACTGCGCAGGCCGGCGCGGCGCCCGCTCGACGAAGGGGTGATCGAATTCGCCGGCGAGGTGATCCTGGCCCGCGATGCCCGGCCCGAACGTGACCCCGGCCTGATCCTGCGCGTCGCGGCCGCCTCTGCCACCACCGGGCTGCCCATGGCCGCGTCCACGTTGAGCCGGTTGGCCGGTGCCGCACCGGAACTGCGCGCGCCGTGGCCGCGTGCGGCGCTCAAGGATCTGCTGGTGATGTTGTCGGCCGGGCCGGCCGCGGTGGCCACCGTGGAGGCGCTGGATCGCACGGGTCTGTGGGGCAGGCTGTTCCCCGAATGGGGTGCGGTCCGCGACCTGCCGCCGCGCGACGTGGTGCACATCTGGACAGTGGACCGGCACCTGATCGAAACGGTCTCGCGGGCAAGCGCATTCACCACCCGGGTGGCTCGGCCCGACCTGCTGGTGCTGGGCGCGCTGCTGCACGATATCGGCAAGGGCCGCGGTGGGGACCACAGTGTCATCGGCGCGGAACTGGCCACCCAGGTGGGGACGCGCCTGGGCCTGTGGCCCTCGGATATCGAGGTGCTGTCCAAGATCGTCCGCTATCACCTGCTGCTGCCCGACACCGCGACCCGTCGCGATCTGCAGGACCCCAAGACGATCGACCGGGTGGTGAACGCCCTCGGTGGCGACCCGGTGCTGCTGGAACTGCTCCAGGCGCTGTCCGAAGCGGATTCGCTCGCGACAGGTCCCGGCGTGTGGGGCGACTGGAAGGCGTCCCTGATCGGCGACCTGGTTCGGCGCTGCCGGCTGGTGATGGCCGGCGAGCCGTTGCCGCAGCCCGATCCCATTGACCAGCACTACCTTTCGCTGGCATCCGATGGCGGTGTGCATGTCGACCTGACAGCCGGCGAGGGTGCCCACATCCACAACGTGACGATGATCGCGCCCGATCGCCGTGGCCTGCTGTCCAAGGCGGCCGGGGTGCTGGCCCTCAACTCGCTGCGGGTGCACTCGGCATCGGTCAACAGCATCGACGGCATGGCGATCAACACGTTCGTGGTGTCGCCGCACTTCGGCTCACCGCCGGCGGCCGAACTGCTGCGCCAGCAGTTCATCCTGGCGCTGGATGACGAGTTGGATGTCGTCGACGCGCTGGAGCGCCGGGATCGGGACGCGGCGGGCAACACCCAGGCCGGCGAGGTGGCCTCCGCCGTCCCGGTGAACCAGGTCAGCGCCCCGCCGCGGATTCTGTGGTCCGCCGGGTCCGCCCCGAACCAGTTCATCGTGCAGGTGCGGGCCGTGGACAGGACCGGACTGCTGGCCCGGCTCACCTCGGTGATCGAACGCGACGGCCTGGATATCGTCTGGGCCAAGGTCACCACCCTAGGCTCGGCAGTGGTGGACGTGTTCTGCATCGCGGTGCCGGCGCTGGCCGACGGCGACGACGGTACGAGGGCGGATGCACTGCGCGCCGAGCTGGAACACGAGCTGTACGCCGTGCTGCCTGCGCCGCCGAAGCCGGTGTCCGAAGCCAGTTAGCCCGTGTACCGCAGATCGGTGCGGACGAAGCAGTTCTCGGCCAGCTCGTCGAGGGACAGCGGAAGCACGCGGGCCAGCGCGGCGATGGTGCTGAACGCCGGGGTGGCCAGTCGGCCGGTCTCGATCTTGCGCAGCGTCTCCGGGGAAATCGCCGCGGCCTCAGCCACTTCGGCGAGGGTGCGGTCACCGCGGGCCCGGCGGAGTTGCTCGCCGAGGCGCTTGCCCGCGGCGAGTTGTTCAGCGGTCAGGGGGAGGCGCACCATGCGGTCAGCGTACCCGGAATCGGTATGAAAATACCGATTCGTCGGCTACGGTGGTATTTTCATACCGCTCAGGAGGCGTGGTTGTGTTGGAGTTGAAGACGCCGCAGGAGATCGCGGCGATGCACGTCACCGGGAGGTTCATCGCGGAACTGCTCGACGATCTCGCCGGCCGGGCCCGACCCGGGGTGAACCTGCTGGAGCTCGAACAGCGTGCCCGGGAGCTGATCAACGAGCGGGGCGCCCAGTCCTGCTACTGGGACTACGCCCCGTCGTTCGGGCGCGGGCCGTTCCGCAATGTCATCTGTCTGTCGGTCAACGACGCAGTGCTGCACGGGCTTCCGCACGACTACGTGCTGGCCGACGCCGACCTTCTCACCATGGACATCGCGGTGTCCATCGACGGATGGGTGGCCGATTCCGCCCTCAGCGTCATCATCGGCACCGCTCGACCCGAAGACCGTCGACTGGTGACCGCCACCGAGGAGGCATTGGCGGCAGGCATCGCCGAGGCGGTACCCGGAAAGCGCCTGGGCGACATCTCGGCCGCCATCGGCGACGTCGCGGCCGACTACGGCTACCTGGTCAACACCGAGTTCGGTGGGCACGGCCTGGGGCGCACCATGCATGAAGACCCCCACGTCCCGAACATCGGGCGGCGTGGCCGTGGGCTGAAGTTGCGTCCCGGGCTGACGCTGGCGCTCGAGCCGTGGTTCGCCGCGGGCACCGACCGCATCGTCTTCGACCCGGACGGCTGGACCATCCGCTCCGCGGACGGTTCCCGCACCGCCCACAGCGAGCACACCATTGCGATCACGGACGGGGCGCCACTGGTGCTGACGGCTTAGCGCCGTCTCGCAGTCGTGGCAACCCCAATTGTGTTGTGCGCGTGTATCTGTGGATGAATTGGYGACTGTGGATAACTCGGGTTGTTGTCGGTGGTTCGTACTAGTGTTCGGAGCATGGAGGGTGTTGTCGATCTGGTCGCGGTGATGGACACGTTGTCTACCGCCGGGTTCGAGGACGCCTCGGTGGCTGTGTTGTTGGATGTGCAGACCGC